>JAHEYA010000414.1 GCA_023251855.1 Bacteroidota bacterium | reverse complement strand
TAAATTATAATAAGCATATTTTTCAGATTCTTCCTGAAGGATTGATTTGTGAGGTATAGAAATATCAACACTTGTAGATGGGAGAGAAGTGTTTTTATTAGATTGTGCAATTGAAAGTTGTGTTAAAATAATTGCAAAAAGTGTAAACGTTTTTTTCATTGATGTGATGTGTAATGCTTTAAAAATAACCCTGACAGGGTTTAGAACCCTGTCAGGGGCTTTTAATTATTTTAAAACAACTTTAACAAATTTTTGTCCCTGATCAGTTACTAATTTCATAAAGTACATTCCTTTAGCAAGCTGCAAATCAGCTGAATTTATTGATAGCTGATGCTTACCCTGAGCCTGATTTGGGTTGTTATACAAAACAACCTTCTTACCCAAAACATCCGTCAAAGTAATTTCAACATTAGAAGTGCCGGTTAACTGATAAATAATATTTGTAGTATTTGTAAATGGATTAGGATAAGCGGATAATCCATTACTTGATAATTGTTCATCAATTGATGTTGTTGTTGAAACTGTTTGTCCGTTGCTGGAAAATACAGTTGATTGCAAACCGGCTCCATCTTCGGCTTTAACCGTAAAATAATAGGTTTGTCCTAATGTTAAGTTCAAACCAGTTACAGTAACAAAAGTGTTCACCCAATTATCTGTAAAGTTTTGAGTATTTGTAGCTCCGGGCGTTGTTCCTATTGCATACCAATATTTTGCAATAGCAGAGTTAACATCTATTGATGAACTCCAGTTGGCCGACAATGTATTCATAGAAGAAGTAGTGGCGATATCAGCTCCGGTACCGTCATTGATGGTATCAACCGGAGATGGTGTGGTCCAATCAACATTGATATCTTTAAAAAAGATACCTGATAAATTTCCTGCCGAATCAGCACAAATGGTTTTGATTTTACCTGAGTTTGTAGTAGGATTAGGGTTTTGATAACGGATATCATTTGTATTTGCTGCTCCTAAAGATATAGTTGCAGTTGAAGCACGTGAGCGAAATACTTTTAAGTCGTTGATTGCAAAATTTGCATTTCCACTTCTGAATGAAATTGCATTTCCTGTAGAATATGGAGAAGAGTCTGTCCAGCTGGTAATAAATTGATTATCTCTGTAAACACTGATTTTACCGGTAATACGATCATAAATTACTTTGTAATCATACCATTGATTAGCAACGGTGGTAAATGGAATATCCACTACCGGTGTGCCAAACACATCATTTACAACTTTATAAATCTGCAATTTTGCATCGTCCACACGAAACCATACAAAATAAGAGTTTCCACGATTTGGCAGACTGCCATTGTCGGAGAAAAAATGAAAACCTGCACGTTTGGTAGTTCCTGTACCACCTATCTTTGCAGTGAAATTATATAAGTATCTGTTCGATAATGTTTGGTTAAGCGATGCATAAATATTTGTATTTGAATTTGTTTCATCAGCCTGATACAATGCACCTGTATTGATGCTCCAAGTACCCACGGCACTGGTCCAATCCGGATGAATTGCTACATTAAAATCATCAGCGAAAAAGCCATTGTTGCCATTGGCGCGCCATTCGGTGCCATTGTAGTCGGTTACCTGATAATAACTTTTTTCCAATCCACTTCCTCCGGTATTATCAGCATCAGTAAAACTAGCAGTGAAATTAACGGTTTCCCAAGCATTAACAGTACTAACAACAGTTGTAGGAGCAATGCTGTCAACTGATGGTGAAGGCACCGCATTGCTTGTCCAGTTGGCAGCCCATCCTGCAGCATTAGTTGAACAATCAGATCTGAATTCTATTAACATAGCACCACCACTTGAAGTAACAGTACCGGGGCTGGTTGTACCTGAATATTGACCTAAAAGAGGAGCAGAAGTTGTTGTTCCATCATAAATGAATATATAATCCCAGTTTAATTCAGTATCGAATGCAGTAAAATTAAGAGTAACGGATGTAGCTCCGGAAGGTTGAATTAGCGTAAGTAAACGTTCATCATCTGCATAATTTGCTCCGGCACCACCACTATCATAAAAATTTCCGGAAGCTCCGGTAACAGTGCTAATTGTTGGATTGTTGTTGGTCAATAAATAATAATAGGCCCAGTTCCAGTTTGGTCCCGGATCATTATGTGTTTGATTAGGATAATGCTGATGTCCTTTGATTTTTGTACAAGCTCCGATAACACAAGAGCCTGAGCAGCTTGGCCCATACCAGGCCCTAATAGGGTTGATGCCATAACCACTGGTACATATATCCCTTATTAATGCAGCAGAACCGGCATACATGGCATTGGTGTACCAACCTGTTTGATTAACATATCCTTCATGTTCAATGCCAATTGTATAGGGATTTTCGCTACCTACATGCCAGGCTTTATTAGATTCTATTACCATTTCAGTAAGTTGTCCATCGCTGGAGCGACAAACATAGTGTGCAGACACGTTTGATGACGTATTTTGAAACCAGGAAATACAACCTGCATAGCTACCTTCTACATCATGTATGGTAACTGCTGAAATAGCTGTTCCACTACGTGAGCTATAATTAGGAGATGAAACCCATGCAGCAGGCGCATAATCAGTTGATTGTGTTGATTTGCCAGTTTGTGTATTAAAATGTTGACCGGTATTACAGATAACACTTTCATCCGTTACTTGAACAGAAACAGCACTAAGAACAGCAAGATTATCGACACCAAAAATCCGTTCAAAATTAACAGCGTAATTTGGAAAACCGTATAACTGTTGATAAGCAGGAGTTTTAAGGAATTGCAAATAACCATAAAGTTGAGTGTTAAGAGCAAAATTTTCTACCAAAGTGGTATGAGGCAATTCGCTTAAATACTTTAGAACAGGCAGTTGTGACTCGATTGTATTATCAGTAATAGCTAACAAATTTTTTACTGAACTATATGCAGCAGCGTATGCGAGAATGTTTTGTGCCGGATCATTGATGATATCATTCACACTAATACCTGA
>JAHEYA010000413.1 GCA_023251855.1 Bacteroidota bacterium | reverse complement strand
TAGTACCTGTAGAACTTGATGCTTCAGGACGTTTGTTGATTTCAAAAGACATGATGACTTTTTCAGGAATTAAGAAAAACGTAACGATGGCAGCCGCAGGAGACCTAATCGAAGTCTGGGATACAAAAGCGTATGTGAAATTTATCAATAGCGGTACTTCCAATTTCGAAAAGTTAGCTGAAGATGTAATGGGTGGTACTAAATCAGCATCCGGCGAATAGATGAAGTATCATACTCCCGTTCTTTTAAAAGATTGTATTGACGGTTTAAACATTAATCCAAAAGGAATTTATGTAGACGTAACTTTTGGTGGTGGCGGGCATTCACGAGAGATACTAAAGCATTTGACAACCGGCAAATTATATGCTTTTGATCAGGATGAAGATGCCCTAAAAAATAAAATTGATGATGAACGATTCATACTCATCAAACAAAATTTTAAATACCTGAAGAATTTATTGAAAATGCACGATGCATTGCCAATTGATGGTTTATTAGCTGATCTGGGTGTTTCCTCGCATCAGTTTGATGAAGTTGACAGAGGATTTTCAACACGTTTTGATGCCAAGCTGGATATGAGAATGGATCGGAATTCAAAATTAACAGCAACAGATGTTTTAAATACATACAGTGAAGAGGAATTAAAAAACATTTTCAAATTATACGGAGAAGTAGTGAATGCAGGCAGATTAGCTTATGCGATTTTCCATTGGAGAAAAGAAAAAAAAATTGAAACCGTAAATGATCTGAAATCAGCGATCGAGAAATGTGTAAAGCGCGGACATGAAAATCAGTACTACGCACAAGTGTTTCAGGCATTGCGAATAGAAGTAAATAAAGAATTGGATGCTTTAAAAGATTTGTTGTTGCAAAGTTTAGATGTTCTAAAACCCGGAGGGAGATTAGTGATAATATCTTACCAATCATTAGAAGACAGATTGGTAAAAAATATAATACGAAGCGGAAAATTTGAAGGGGAAGTTGAAAAGGATTTTTTTGGAAATCAACTTACTCCTTACAAAACAATAACACGTAAACCAATAGTACCAAGCGATACAGAGATATCAGAAAACAGCAGAGCGCGTAGTGCAAAATTAAGAATAGCAGAAAAAAAATAAATGGCGATTAAATAAAATGGGAAACAAGTTTAAAGAAGAATCAAAACCGGAACTATCAAAAACCCCTGGGAAGGAAAATAAGATAGTCCGTTCTGTTGCGAGTGTTGTAAGCGGAAGTTTTCTTTCAAAAGAAACCACCATCAATAATTTTCCATTCATTTTTTTCTTGTCCTTCTTAGCCATCTGCTACATCGCTAATGGCTATCATGCTGATGATCAGGTGCGAAAAGTAAATAGTCTGATAAATGAAATTAAAGAATTAAGAACACAATATATAGTAGTAAAAGATTCACTCGTAATTAAAAGCAAACAAACAGAGGTTGCAAAAACATTAGCAGTGCAACAAACAGGCATTGTAGAAAGTGTTGTTCCACCAAAAAAAATAGTTATACCCTCTATTCATTCTTCGATAAAAGAAGAATAGGAAATAAAATAATAATAAAAATAACAATTTCCCTTGTCTGCATTGTCAAATAAGGATTTAAGGGAAAAAATTTATGGAAACAAAAAAAGACATATTGTGGCGAATTTACCTCATGTATTTTTTCATATGTCTTTTTGGATTTGCTATTATTTATAAAATTTCGGTTATCCAGTTTTCTGAAGGCAACAAATGGAGATTTAAATCAAAAAGTTTTTCCACAAAAAAATTTGAAATCGAAGCTATAAGAGGCAACATCTATGATAACAATGGAATTTTACTAGCCACCTCCCTACCCTTTTATGAGGTTGGAATGGATGTGAATACCGATGCTATCACTAACGATATTTTTTATGACAATGTTGATTCATTAGCCAATTCATTTTCAAAATTGTTTCAGGATAAAACTCCGAAGGAGTACAAAAAGATATTGATCAATGCCCGTAGGGAGGGTGATAGATGGGCGATGCTACAACGAGGTGTTTCTTATACTGAATTACAATTGATTAAAAAATTTCCACTTATCAGAAAAGGGCACAACAAAGGCGGATTCACCTACATCCAGACAAATAAGCGGGAGCGCCCATTTCAGAATTTAGCAGCACGTACTATCGGGAAGTACAATGAAGCAGGCACAGGAAAGTCATATGGGTTAGAAGCCGCGTACAATAATTTTTTGCAAGGAGAACGCGGTCAACATATGATGCAGAAAATTGCGGGTGGTGTTTGGAAACCAATTAGTGATGAAAATGAAATTAAGCTGGAAGATGGCTCAGATGTGGTTTCTACAATTGATATCAATATACAGGATGTTGCCGCAAACTCTTTAATGAACTGTTTGAAAAAACACGGTGCTGATCATGGCTGTTTGGTTTTAATGGAAGTAAAAACCGGAGAGATAAAAGCTATTGCAAATCTCACAAGAACTGATTCATCAACGTATGTCGAAAATTTAAACTACGCTGTGGGAATGGCAACAGTTCCCGGTTCAACATTTAAGTTGCCTTCACTTGTTGCGGTTATGGAAGATTACAATGTAAAGTTGGAGGAAGTGGTTGATATCGGTAATGGGATTTGTGAATACTTCGGAAAGCCAGTGCGTGATTCACATCATCCGGAAAAAAGCAGAATTACAGTACAAGAAGTTTTTGAACAATCCTCAAATGTTGGTGTAACAAAAATCATCACACGTTATTATTCAAAGGACCCGCAAAAATATATTGATCGTTTGTATCAAATGAATTTGAATACGCCTTTAAACATTAGTATTCCCGGTGAAGCGACCCCATATATTAAAACTCCACAGGATAAAACTTGGTCAGGAATTTCTTTGCCTTGGATAAGTTATGGTTATGAATCAAGCATTACTCCTCTACAAATATTAACGTTTTATAATGCTATCGCTAATAATGGCAGAATGATGAAACCCACATTTGCAAAGG
>JAHEYA010000412.1 GCA_023251855.1 Bacteroidota bacterium | reverse complement strand
ATTCATATTCAAGAAATTATGCAGATGGAAGTAGATTAGTACCTGGCACACAAGCTTTTAAAGATGCATTTAATGCAATTACTTCCACATCAACCTATGGACTACTTGGATCAAAATTGATCGATAAATCTGCTTTGTATCACGTTCATGGTGAATATAAATTCACTCCTAAACCTATGGATATTACCGTTGGTGCTAACTACCGACTATATACTCCAAAATCGGCAGGTACCGTATTCATTGATACAGGTAATGTAAAAATCACGAATTATGAGTATGGTTTTTATTCCGGTATCGAAAAGAAATTAATGGATGAAAAACTAAAATTAAATTTAACAGCCAGAGTGGATAAAAATCAAAATTTTAATTTTGTGTTTTCCCCTGCAGCATCTATTGTATACAGTATTACCAAAAGCAATATTTTACGTGTTTCTTTTTCATCTGCTATTCGTAATCCTACTTTGGCTGATCAATATCTATATTATAATGTAGGCAGGGCTATCTTGATCGGAAACGTGAATGGTTTTGATTCTTTAGTCACTCTCCCATCTTTAAAAGATTATTACAGTGTAGCGCTTCCACAAAGAAGTTCGTTGGTTTATTTCGATGTTCCTCCTGTTCGCCCGGAAAAAGTAAAATCTGTTGAAATAGGGTATCGTACAACTCTCTTCAATAATCTATTTGTCGACGGAAGTTATTATTACAGTTACTATACCGACTTTTTAGGATATAAAATTGGCGGGGATGTAAATTTTTTACCAGGCAATCCAAATAGTATCTCAGCAATTACCTTTTATAGAGTTGCGGCTAATTCTGATGCAAATGTTACCACACAAGGTGCTTCCATTGGTTTAACGTATTATTTCAGAAAATTCTTTGCTATCAATGGTAATTATTCATGGAACGAATTAAAAAAGAAAAGTGCCGAGGATCCTATTATTCCGGCATTTAACACGCCAAAGGATAAATTTAATATCGGTTTTAGCGGAAGAGATATAAATACCAGTTTCGACCTGTTTTCTAAAAATCCTATCTCAATTAATAACATTGGCTTCAGTGTTAATTATAAGTGGGTGGAAGGTTTTTTATATGAGGGTTCGCCTCAGTTTACTGGCAATGTACCAACCTATGATATGTTAGATGCTCAAATAAGTAAATTTGTACCTAAAATGCATACCACATTCAAATTGGGAGCTTCCAATATGCTTAACAATCTAAAGTTTCAAGTATATGGTGGCCCAAGGATAGGCAGAATGATCTATTTTTCTATTTTGTTAGAGCTCGACAGAAACTAATTTAGTAGGCGCTAAGCTTTGCTTAGTGCCATTCCTCATGATTCGAAATCGTTGAAAAATAATTACCCCCATTTTCCCTTGTAAGCGCTAAGCTTTGCTTTTGCCTTCCTCTAACGATTCGTTGAAAAATAATTACCCCCATTTTTCCCACACTGATTATCATCTAAAAAAATTAACTATCTTCGCGAAAAAATTTTTACAAACCCCTAAAAAATAAAATAAAAAAATGAGAAAAAAATTACAATTAGTAGCTATCTTATGCCTTGTAGTAGCTTCCCTTGGCAGCTATGCCCAAAGGTATTTAACTGAACAATTTGCAGTTACAAAAACATCAAATGTTATTTACGGAGTTAATATTTCTGTAATAACAGGAAGCCCTGCTTCCGACACCTTAAAAATGGATGTTTATCAGCCAACCGGTGATGTGGTAACAGCTCGTCCATTAGTACTTGTACTTCACACTGGTAGCTTTTTACCTGCTATTATGAATGGTGGACCAACTGGTTCAAAAACCGACAGTGCAGTGGTTGAAATGTGTACACGTTTTGCTAAAAGAGGTTATGTAGCAGTTGCTCCAAACTATCGTTTGGGATGGAACCCGGTTTCTACCAGCGTAGATGTTAGAACAGGTACCTTATTAAATGCTGTTTACCGTGCGATACAGGATGCTAAAAATTGTGTTCGTTTTTTCAAAAACGACAAAGCAACAGCAAATGTGTATAAAATTGACACCGCTAAGATCGCTGTTGGCGGTTTAGGTTCCGGTGGATACGTTGCTCTTGCTTATGCTTCATTGAATGATACTACTGAAATTCAATTAGCAAAATTTATTGACAACTCGGCAACTCCTCCACACCCTTATGTGAATCAATCATTATCCGGTAATTTTGATGGTACCAACAACAAGCCTTTAAATATTGCTAATTATGCAACTCACACTTCTACTATCAATATGGTATTTAACGTTGGTGGAGCAGTAGGTGACAGTACATGGATTGAGGCAGGAGAAGTTCCTGTGGTTGCTTTCCAATGCACTAAAGACCCGAATGCACCTTATAAAACAGGAGCTGTAATTGTTCCAACAACCGGTCAATTTGTTGTTGTTGCAAGCGGAAGTTATGACGTAGAAAGAATTGTAAACAAACCTGCTATTAACAACAATGCTGTTTTTATTGCTCATCCTTCTTATGATGTGTATACAAGCAAAGCGAATATGCATAATCATGGTTTTCAAGGTTTATATCCTTTCATGACTCCTGCTCCTGGTTCAGCTACTTGTCCTACTACACCTGTTAGTGTTGAAAAAGAACAAGGAAGTCCTTGGGATTGGTGGAATGAAGCTACTTTCATTGCAATGTATAATGCAGGTACAGGAACAACTAATGGTGCAGGTGCAAATTGCGTTCAAAAATTAAGCAATGAAGATATGTCAGCTTCAAAAGGAAGACTATATATCGATACTATCCAAGGGTACTTAAACCCACGTATGGTATGTGCTTTAGGTTTGGCAGAATGCGCAATGGTTGGTGTTCAAGAAATTTCTGAAGTAGCTGAACTTTCTATTTTCCCTAACCCATAAACAACTGATATTAATTTTTCAGTTAGTGGTTCTACAACCATTCAACGTGTTGAATTATTTGATGTAACAGGCCGTATGGTAAAACAAGTGTCAGGATTAAATGCTCATC
>JAHEYA010000076.1 GCA_023251855.1 Bacteroidota bacterium | reverse complement strand
CCAGTTGTGAAATGCAAAAGCGACAATCAGCAGTTGTAGCAAATAATAGAATACCCAGAGCAACATGTTCATATTTATAAACACAGATGCGTAAAATTCAACTTTTTTTATTTTTTTATCAGCGAAATTTTTGGAGATAAAAAATGGCGGGTAATTTATTATTAACCCTAAAATATAAATTGGCATTCCAAACCAGAGCTTAATAAAATCAACAATAAAACCACCAATATTCATTTTGTTAATAGTTGAAGGACGAAGAAGATGATCGCGGAGATCGAGCTTTAATAATTGTTCATGAAAAGGAATGATTTTTTTCTTTATTGACTCAATAAGATTGGGGTTTGAAACATCATGATGATTTATCATTTCAGCAATTTCTTTCCGAACCAAATATTGTTTTTCTACACTTTCGCGAGGATATTGTTTATCATTCATCCAATCGTAGAGGTATATTTCATTGATTATTTCAACCAATTTGTCATTGTTTTTATTTTGAATAGTGAGAATTAATTTTCTCATTTCTTCTTCAAGCCTTTTAGTGAAATCATTGATAGTTCTCACTTTATCAAGCTTATACAGGTCTTCGTATTTTTTTATGGAGATGGTGTCACCATAATTTACAAATAGAGTACTTCTGAATTTTTTGGCATTAGAATAATACATTCCAACAGGAACAACCCAAACATTTTTTTTAAAATCAAATGCTTCTTCTGTTTGAAAAACAATACGGGATAGCCCTTTTTTTAAAGGCTGTAAGCGTTTTTCAGGAATGCAAATAGCTTCAGGAAACATTAAGATTGTTTTATTATCGGAGAGCAATTGACGACATTCTTCAAATGTTTTATCGTTTTTTTTCAATTCGCTAAAACCCTCTTGAATTCGGAACATCGGACTCATATTTAATTTATTCAAGATCCATTTAGCAAACCTTTTTTTGAATACATCACCTCGGGCAAAAAAACGAACCTTCTGCGGTAAAAGCATTGCAACAGTTATTGGGTCAATAAACCCGTTGGTATGATTGGGGGAGAGGATGACCGGTTTTTTAAATGGAACCTTTTTTTGTCCTTTAAATTCAAGTTTATAATGAACCCGGTAAAATATATTGGTAAGGATTTTTAAAATTGCGTATAACATAAAAAAAGAGTTGGTGAATTAGAAAATTAGAGATTTAGAGATTTAGCGAATTGAAGATTTAAAGATCTATCGATTTAATTATTTCCAAAACTCAATGATTCTCTAATTTTTTAAATCGTAAGCGTTGTCCTTTTTTGTTTTCATAAAACCTGCCATTATCGTATGCTAGTGCCCCATTCACAATGGTATGGGTGATTTTTGATTTGAAAGTAAGTCCTTCAAATGGCGACCAGCCACATTTGTAAAGTAAGTTTGATTTAGAAACGGTCCAGGGGTTATTCAAATCAACCAATACAAGGTCAGCAAAATAACCTTCCCGTATATATCCTCGTTTTTCAATATTGAAACAATCAGCAACTGCATGTGCCATTTTTTCTGCGATTTTTTCAAGCGTGATTTTTCCTTGGTGATGCAATTCCAACATAGCAATTAATGAGTGTTGAACCAATGGCCCTCCGGAAGGAGCTTTAAAATAAGTTTGTTGTTTTTCTTCGATCGTGTGTGGTGCGTGGTCAGTAGCAATTACATCAATTTTGTTTTCCAAAACTCCGAGTAAGATTGCATCTCTGTCACTTGCTTTTTTTACTGCAGGGTTCCATTTAATAAAAGAGCCTTTTGTTTTATAATCAGTACTGCTGAACCAGAGGTGGTGAATGCAGGCTTCTGCAGTGATACGTTTTTGTTTTAAAGGTGTTTTATTGTCAAACAATGCCAATTCTTTTTCAGTTGAAATGTGTAGAATATGTAACCGGGTATTGTACTTTTTTGCCAGTTCTACTGCTAATGAAGAAGACTTGTAACAGGCTTCCTCACTGCGAATCAGTGGATGACATTCTATTGGAACATCTTCACCATACAACTCTCTATAATGAATCATATTATGTTTGATCGTTTCTTCATCTTCACAATGAACTGCGATAAGCATTTTACATTTTGAGAATAAACCTTCTAATGTTTCGCGTTTATCAACTAACATATTGCCTGTTGATGAACCCATGAACACTTTAATTCCACATACAGTTGAAGGATCTGTTTTCAAAACTTCATCCAGATTGTCGTTGGAAGCACCCATAAAAAATGAGTAATTGGCGAGTGATACTTCTGCTGCGCGTTTATATTTTTCTTCAAGTAATTCCTGAGTAAATACATTCGGAATAGTGTTCGGCATTTCCATATAAGATGTTACACCGCCTGCAACAGCTGCTTTTGCTTCAGTATATATTTCACCTTTGTGAATTAATCCCGGTTCACGAAAATGAACCTGGTCATCGATACAACCCGGAAATAAATATTTTCCGGTAGCATCAATAATTTTATCTGCTTTTAATTTAATTTCTAAGCTTGAAATTTTAGAAATTAAATTATTTTCAAGCAATACATTACCAAGAATTTTTTTTCCTTCATTAACGATGGTAACGTTCTTTATTAATGTTGTCGACATTTTATTTGTCATAAAAAAAGCCCTTTGGTAAGAGCTTTTGGTCAATTAATCGTTTTAAATCTCATTTGCAATACACCCCAAAATGCTTCTTTAAATATTCCTTTGCTCATTTTGGATTCCCCTTCTGTCCTGTCTGTAAAGGTAATAGGCACTTCTACCACATTAAATCCCAGTTTATATGCAGTATATTTCATTTCTATCTGAAATGCATATCCGATAAATTTTATTTCATCAAAATTAATTCGCTCCAATACTTTACGTTTATAACATTTGAAACCGGCTGTTGTATCATGAATAGAAAGCCAGAGTACGATGCGGACATAAACTGACGCGAAATACGACATTAGAACACGTCCACGGGGCCAGTTCTCAATTTTCCCTCCTTCTACATAGCGTGAACCAATAGCTACGTCAGCATCGGTTAAACAAGCTTCACGCAAACGAATGAGATCATTTGGGTCATGAGAAAAATCACAATCCATTTCAAATATGTATTCATACTTCTGCTGTAGCGCCCATTTAAATCCATGTATATAGGCCGTTCCCAAACCCAATTTTCCTTTTCGTTCCTCAATAAATAATTTGCCCTGAAACTCCTGCATCAAGTTCTTTACAATGGTTGCGGTACCATCAGGCGAGCCATCATCAACAATCAATATATGAAAGGGAAATGACAATGAAAAAATCTTACGGAGCATTCGCTCAATATTCTCTTTTTCATTATAGGTTGGTATGATGACTAAACTATCTGACAATCGTTATTTTTTTGTATAACGAAGATAGAAGAATTTCACCTACTAATAAAATTTTAGTCGAAAATTAATTCCGATTTACACTATCAGTAGTATGATTTGGAGCGGTTTCTAATTTCTCAAGATCCATTCCGCATATTGAACATTGGCCGGGTTTATCATATAGTTTCCCCTTTTCACAATCCATAGGACAAGCATACTGTACTTTTTCATCAACCTTATCAGATTTGTTTTTTTCGGAAGTGTTATTACAATCGGCAAAACCGAAGCAAAACAGAAGGTTAACGATTAAAATTAAATTTTTCATAGGTTAAGAGCCTGTTTAAATTTTAGTCATAATTTGTTTTATATGTCATTTCGACCGCAGGGAGAAATGACATTGCACTAATAGAATCTTTTATTTCGCGATAACAAATTTCCCTTTTTGGATTGTAGTACCTGTCAAAGAAACGATCTGGTAAACATAAATACCATTTTCATAATTGGAGGTGATGATGCTTGAACTACCCTTTTTTAATAGGGTTGTACTTACTAATTTTCCATTTATATCGAAAATCACTAGATGTGATTCAGAAGAAGTTCCCATAAAATTTACTTTATCTGAAGCCGGATTTGGATAAACATTCACTTCATCCTTAGCCGATGTAAGCTCATTTACTCCAACAGCTAAAGAAGTAAGATAAGTACCTTTCGAAATCACATTGTTTCCATCTGTAGTAATCTCAACAACAGGATATTTTTTTGTATTTGACCACCATCTATAGGTAATAGTTGTGTCAACTGTTGGATTCGGATTTGATGGAGACAGAATCCATGCCTGACCGGTTGGTTTTAAGAAAGTTGAATCTCTTCGGATTTCAGTATATTTTTGACGTAATGAACTTAAATTAGTGAATGCCGGGGTAGTAAGCATTCCCCAGGCATCAATAGTGCTGGTGTATATATTGGACGACTTTATTCTCATTGAATCCAATCCAGGCTGATTGGGATTAAATTGTAACACATATTTGGATGTTCCATTGAAACTGGTTAAATAGTTTGATGGGAAAGTGATAAATTTTTGAACGGGAGAGAATGTTATAGCTGTGGGTCCAAAGCCAAAATTTGCATAAAACCCAAGAATATCAAATGAACCGCTTGAATTTCTCATAAAACCGTTGCCTCCGCCTGAAGGAGTTGCTAGGGTTGCAGTTGGGAAACTAGAAAAACCTGCAACAGTTGAAGGAGTTACAAAATGGGATGTATCATTACTTTGATTGGCCCAACCGGAAAAATTCCATGTTTGATTAGTACCCGAAGTGCCAAATGATGAAACAGTACTGTCGTTTGCACTGATATACGTTTGACCTGCAACAGGCATATCACCTGTATTTATTGTAATTTGAGCATTAATAGATAAAGCAGAAATTACAAGAGAAGAAAAGAGTAGATTAGTTTTCATGTAGTTAAATTTTAAGTTTTAAATTCTAGTAAAAGTACAATTATTTTTTTTAAAAAGAATATGACATACCACCCATTATACTTGATCTTTGGGTAGGGTAGTTGCTCCACCGATAGTATTGATAATTGGCAATATTATTGAAACTGAAAAAGAAACCAAGCTTTTTACTGAAGCGATATTCTAAGCCCAGATTAGCATCAAGTATTCCTTTTAACTCATTAGCTTCCGCTTTTTTTCCTGTTGGCGATGATGTATCTGTTACCCATAATTTTGCAAATTGACTATCCATATAGAATACATCCACTTTAACCAAAATTTTATCACTCATGTTATAATTTGCAGAAACAGAAAGCTCTAACTGTGGCTTGTACCAAGCCCTCAGCTCGGTTTTCATTTTATAATTAAAATAATCTCCACGAATATTAATACGTATTTTTTCAAGCTGCTGGTAAGATACTTCACCATGAATATTCAGTAATGTGGCATCATCATAGATCACATTAAATTTATTTTGAAGTGGATCTTTTGTGTCAATTATGAACAATGCCATATTATTGATAGTTGAATAGGATGCTCTTGCATTAAATGCAGTACTTGAAGATAAAGTTCCTTTGATACCTCCATATACTTCGTGTTTTTTATTTGTATTCATCGTACTAAGTGATGATACAATAAATTGGTTTTGATCCGAAAAAGATCTAAAACTATTCTTTTGTAAACCACCGTTAATACCGGCATACGGAATAATAATATTGTCAAATACATTGTAACTTATGTCAACATTCGGATAAAAATAAAATTTTGATTGTACAAAAACATCCATGGTGGCAGTGAATCCTAAACTTGCGTGATATTTATCACCCGACCCTATAAAATTAGGGTTTAATGTAATAATTGTATTATTGAAAGTATCTTTTTGAGTTTTATAATTGTAATAATCCACACCGGCATTAATATTGTAAACTTCTTTGTTTACCATAGTTTGCACCACACCTGTTGCTTTGATATTATTTTCGGAAGAATGAAATTTATCCGAAAGATTATAAAAACTTAATCCGATATCATGATTTAAACGTTTTAAATCGGAGTAATGGCTTATCAATTGGGTTTTTGCAGCAAATAAATTATAAACCTGTAAGGTATTTTCATCGCTTACGTAGTGCGTCAATGCATCATATCCGTAGAAATGTGACATGTTACGCGTGAAATCTGCACTGCCAAGCAATGAATGTTCTTTAATAAATTTTTTTCCGTACAAACTTATTTCATCATCACTGAAACCAGCATAGCCACGGTCTTTAGAAATAGATGAGGATGACAAATGTTTGAACCTTTGACCGTAAGCATATTCTTTGGATCGTAAGCTATTAAGCCATAATTCACCATAAGGTGAGGTATAAGAGCCATACCCAAGTTTAATTAGTGCATTGTACAATTTTGTTAGTGGTTCACCTACCATTTGCACCGGTTTGATTGGTTCTACTGCGAAGCCTGTGGTAATTGGTTTTGAGTTTATTCCGAAACCTGATACAGCTAATTTTTTTGTTGAATCATTGATTGTTGGATTTTCATAGATCTTGTTGGCATCCATGATTGTTGGCTTGTACTCACCAATACTAATGATCAGCATTGAGTCTAAAGTATTTTGTGCCAATAAAATTCCTGCAGGCAATGAAAGTAAAAGACAACTAATGATTGTTTTTATGAAGATAATTTTTTTCATTTGTTACATTTTGTTTTTGAAACTATTCAGTTTCATTACAAGAATTCAGTTTCTACAAATTTCATTGTGCCGTCATTGCGAGGAACGAAGCAATCTCATATTAATAGTATTGTTTAGATTGCTTCGTCCCTCGCAATGACGCACCATTTTATTGCTTCGTTTTAATAGTATCAATTACGGGTTCCGAAAATAATTTTCTTTGTTCAGTAGTATCTCCAACAAATTTTAATTGAATAGGTTCTTCAACCTTTTTAATTTGTTTTGCCGTTTCACCAGCTGTTATTTTATCTAAATTTTCCTTTGCAATTTTTGTTAAGTCAGGAATGTCGGAATCAGAAATAATTGATTTTAAAGTGGTTTTAGCTTGAAAATTATCATTCAGCGCTATATAGTTGTCGGCCAATAGGATCAGGCCTTTGGTGACCCAGTAAGGATAGTCTCCATCACTATTTATGAAATCAAAGATGAGTTTCTCCGATTCTTTATAGCTTTTCTGCAAATAATAGATCGAGGCCATTCTATATTTCGATTCAGCACCTAACTGATTTTTGGCTGACTCAGCTACAATTTGAAATTCCTGAAATGCTCTGGTATAGTTATCGGTATCAAATCTTAAAGGGTCAGCACTTTTAGCTTGGGCAGATAGTTGAATTTCAAAATCAGATTTTGCAATAATAAAATGTGCTTCATTTGTTAATTCTATACCAATTTTTTCAAGGGTTAACACTTTTTTTGCATAAACCAGAGCATCCAAATAATTTTTCAATTGATAATTACAATGCATTTGTCCGATTTGAGCAATTGCACTGTTTTTAGGATTTTCAGCTACTTGTTCAAGTGATTTAAAATAAGCTAATGCTTGAAAATAAATTTGTTTTGCGTATAAAATATCCGAAGCTCTGTAAAGTGATTGTTCTGTAAACTGATTTTTATTTTTTCCAATCACAAACGTGTACCCTGAAAGTGCAGCATCTGTAATGCCCAATTTGTAATCACATTCTGCTTTATAAAAATTAGCTTCTAAAATAAACTGACCTTCAGGAAATTTTTGAATGTACTTCTCAAAATCATTTTGAACACTTTTGCAATCTTGCTCTAAATAATGATTTTTGCCAATTCCATAGGTGATGGAATCAAGCGCTGCCTGTGGAATTGCAGCACCAATAGATGCCATGTATTCTGCCATGGTCATCACATTGCCTTTTGCAATATAGATGGATTTCACAATACTGATCGCTTCATTTGCTTCCTGCGATTTCCGGTCTCTTTTTATCAGATTATCGAAAGTAGCCAAAGCATTATCATCTTCTTTTAAGTTATAATAGATCAAACCAATTTTACTTAAACACGCATTTACATAGATACTATTGGGATATTCATCAATAAATTTTTTGAAATTTGTAAGTGCAGTTTGGCTTTGATTATCGGACCAATAGGTTAATGCCAGCTCAAATTTTGCTTTTTGAATATAAGTGGATGTTGGATAAGTGCCTACAAATGTTTGCAGGTCAGAAATTTTTGCCTTGTAATTTTTAAGAACACCATTGGCTGAAGCTTTCTGAAACAGTGCATAATCAGCATCTACCAATTTCATTTTAAAAGATTCTTCGTAATAACCAACAGCGTTATCAAATTCACGATTCATAAAATAACCATCACCAACCCGGTTATAGGCATCATTAATTTTTTTTACATCCGCTTTAGGTATGAACGTTACAAATTTGCGAAACCATAAATTGCTATTTGTATAATCTTTAAGTTTGAAATAAGAGTAGCCGACATTATAATTGGCATCACTCAATTCGGATTTGCCAATGGCACCGGGTTCTTCAATATAAGCCTGATAACTTCCAATTGCACTTTGATATTGTTTAATTCGATAATAGGATTCACCTATCCAATACTTTGCAAATGCAGTAAGTTCTTTATCAAATGTATACTTTGTTGATTTATCAAATGCTTTTATTGCATCTTCATAATTTGAATTGTTGAACAGGTCAACACCACGGAAATAGGCTACTTTTTGATGTGTTATTTTTAATTCCGGAGTTAAAGTTTGAATACTTTCCAATGCTTCTAATGCTTCTTTGTAATTTTTAGAAGTTGTAAAAGCATTTGCCAAATAGGTATAGGCTTCATCTACCTTAGAAGAATTCGGGTAATCTTTTATGTATTTCTGAAATGCTTTAATAGCTTCATTGTAGGGGTTGTAAGCTAATTCATAGCACAACTTTGCATAGGTATATAAAGCATCCTCTTGGATTGTTTTATC
>JAHEYA010000411.1 GCA_023251855.1 Bacteroidota bacterium | reverse complement strand
AATATTGATAAAATTTTGCAGGCACTTCGTAATGCTGTTTGTTTGCATCAGCAGTATTTACAGCAATAGGAGAGTTTTTAAATTCTGCTATCAATTGCATCAGGTGTTTTTGCTGGACTTCTGCGTCACCTTTATTTTCCTCTCGTAAACGTTGTTTCAGAAGATGGCGAATGCCTTTTCGGATGATAAAATCGGGGAGGAGGTCTTTTTCTAATAATTTACTATACCACATAATTATAAATGGATGATGGATGATGGATGATGGAAGATGGGAGTAGGATTAATATTACGGGTTTTCTGATGACGATTTTTTAATTGTTAAAAAAATTGCTTTTAATTCTCGGCTTTCTTTTAGAAATAGTTTAAAATCAGGTTTATATTTTTCATCCTCATACAACTCATTAAGAATCCGAAGCCAATAAACACTTTCACGAGATTCTTTATAGGCAATTCCTATTTTATTTGTGAAATCTCTTTTAGATACTGCTCCTTGAGCCTCTTCATAATTTGCGCCTATTGAAACAGAAGATCTTCCAAGTTGAACTTTTGGAATTCTATAAATATAATCATCTGGAAGTTTTCTTAAAAACTTCAATAAATTTACTCCAAACACAAAAGTACGTTCAAGTAATTCTTTTGTTTTATCATTCATAATAACGAGCTTGTAAATTTTAATATTCTAACCAGTCTGTTTCCCATCTACCATTTTCCATCATCCATCTACCATTTTCCATCATCCATCTACCATTTTCCATCATCCATTATCAATCTTTCATCTTCCATCTTCCATTATTTCCTCTTAAACCACGGCACAAATGCACTTGTTGTTTGCTGATATGCTTTATAGGCATCGCCTTTAGAACGCAGTGCTTGTTCTTCTGTCATTGGTATTCCGGTAACTTTAAATAATAAAAACAGTATTGATATAGGACAAATGATCGAAAGCCAACCATATGGAGAGGCAGATGCAAAAATGAAATAACTAACCCAAATCATCCATTCAAAAAAATAATTTGGATGACGGGAATAGTTCCATAAGCCGGCATTACAAACTTTCCCTTTGTTAGAAGGTTCTTTTTTAAATACCTGTAATTGTCTGTCGGCAAGGGCTTCTCCGCTGATAGAAATTAGCCATAATCCTGCACCAATTTGTTCCATCAAATTCAGTTCCGGATTTGGATTTATACACGCAAACAAAAAAGGGATGGATAAAAAAACATTGGAGAATGCCTGCATTTGAAAGAACCAGAAAAATTTAAAATTTGCATTCGGTGCCCACTCTGTTCGGAGTTGTTTATAGCGACCATCTTCTTCTTTAATATGGCTTAAAACACGCACAAATAAATAAGTTCCGAGCCGGGCACCCCAAACACAAACCATTATTAATACAATAAGGTTTCGTTGATCAAAGCCATCACCAAGCAAAAAATAAATGATAGCAATTATTGGAAAATTATACGACCAAAAAATATCTACAATCCCGGCATTATTAATTTTTACAGCCCATAGCCATACTACTATCATAACAATACTTACGGCAGCAAAGCCAATCAGAGGAAGCAATACAAGTTGATTCATTGTTTACGAATTTTAATTATTCTCATGCGGTTCATCAACAAAATGATAAAAAATGTTGGATCAAACTCAAACCATTTTTTTGCAAAATTAATGTTGTTAGGGCTTTTGTGATGATTGTTTTGCATTAACTCCCCCATCAAAAGGAGATCTACAGGAAGTGTATTTTTACTGTGATCATCATTATTGTAATTTGAATACCCATATTTATGTCCGCACCAGTTAACGATTGCTCCATGTATCGGTCCCATAAAAAGATGTACCGGTAACAATAAAAACAACCATACAGAAGTAGCAAATTTCACATAAAATAAAATATAAACTAAGCTGAATACTATTCGTACAAGCCACATGTCGCTTATTTTGTCTAGAACTTTCCATTCCGGATAATTACCTTGAAAAGCTTTTTCCGGTTCAATTTTATACTTCACATAATTCAAATAAATATCTTTTGTTTTCATGGTCATTTGCCAAACATCAGCAAAAAAATGAGGAGAGTGAGGGTCTTTTTCGGTATCGCTGTATGCATGGTGCATTCGATGCATAATGGCATAGGCGCGTGGATTCAGAAATGATGCGCCTTGAGTAATAAATGTAAAACCATAAAAAAAACGTTCCCAAAATTTGTTCATGGTGAACATTTTATGGGAAGAGTAACGATGCAGAAAAAAAGTTTGACAAAAAAGCGACAAAAACCAATGGGCAATAAAAAAACAGATAACGATCATCTTATTTGCTTTAATAACAGGAAGCAAGTTAATAAAAAATCTACAAACAAAAATTTGATAACTTTACTTCCCAAATTAATTATTTTTAAAAACAATGGATTTAAGCAAACTAAAAAATCGCGCATCTTATCCTTTTGAAACCATTGCGGTTGCTATTTCATTTTCTCCCCGATGTTTACCCGTATTAGCAGAAGCCAAGCGTTTGGCCGATGTATTAAGTGCTGTATTAGTACTGATTCATATTGGTGAAAAAACCAGCGAAAAAGAACAGCAGCTTGATGAATTGATGAATAAAATAGGAATGAGCGACAGCCAATACCGCGTAATATGGATGGAAGGAGAGCCTGTTGAAACCATATTAAAGTTATGCAAACTGAATATGGTTGATCTGTTGGTGTTGGGAGCTCTTGAAAAAGAAAACGTGTTGAAATTTTACCTTGGCTCTATCGCCAGAAGCATAAGTCGTAAAGCAAAATGCTCGGTGTTGTTACTTACAAACCCTACAAACGAGCCTCGTAAATATAAAAAAATTGTGGTTAGTGGAGTGGAAAACCCGAAAACCATGCATACGATCAGCACTGCATTTTATTTTGCAAAACATTTAAACGCTAAAGATGTTACCATTGTAAATGAAATGAGTATGCCCGGCCTCACAATGGCTATTGCCGATGACAGCACAGCACCCGAAGCAAAAGAG
>JAHEYA010000075.1 GCA_023251855.1 Bacteroidota bacterium | reverse complement strand
ATTTTGTCCTGTAAATGCACCATTGTCCCAATCGTATGCATAGGGCGCAGTTCCATTAGTGGCATTTGCAGAAATGCTGAATGATTGTCCGTTACAAACAACCTGACCATTTGCGCTAACCATTACAAGTGGCGGGTTTAGAAGAATACTGCAAACGCTATCGATGCATCCTAAAGAATCGGTTACAGTTAAACAAAAAGTTCCTGCACCCAAATTATTGATGGATGAAGTTGTTTGACCTGTGTTCCAATCATATGTATAGGGTGGATTACCTCCGGTTGTTGTAGTTGAAATCGCCCCATTGATAGTATTAAAACAAATTGGAGGTGTAACAGTTGTTATAGCTGCTGCTAGTGTACTTGGTGCTGTACTTACAATAGCTGTGGTAGCGGCCGGACAACTGTTAACTACTGTAACAGTATATGTTCCGGCAGTAAGCCCGGTAATGGTTTGAGTGGTTTGTCCACCAGGAGTCCATGAATAGCTAAAAGGACCGTTACCACCAGTAACGTTTGCTGTAGCGGAACCGTTGCTTGCTCCGGGACAGCTTTCATCAATAACTGTTGTATATACTGAAAGAATGGTAACAGGCATTGAAATGGTATTTGATGCATTACATGGTCCGGATGCGGTAAGTGTTACAGTAAAGGTGCCTGGTGCAGAAAAAGTATGAGTAGGGTCTTGTAGTGTTGAGGTGTTATTACCACCTGAAGCAGGATCACCGAAGTTCCATAAATATCCGGAAGGACAAGGAGTTGAAGCATTTGTAAAATTTAACACATTAACACTTCCGGCACAGGAATAAATAAAATTTGCAACATTTGGTGGAGCATCATCAATTAAAATATTATCAATAGCAATTCCGTCATAGCTATTACAATTTGTGCCTGCTCCAAATAAAAACCGGAAACGTACACTGGGTTCACCTGATAATGTTGCCATACAATGTTTTGCAGTGATCCAGCCACCGCTCCCATTTCCACCCTGACAGGCTCCGGTTGTTGGCCCCATCCTGCCACACCAGCCATGTTTAGGGCTTGCAGAAGTAAGAAAAGTGATGTTGTTATAATTAAACCAATTGTCGTTCAAACAATCAACGGGATCACCAAAGGCACCCACATTGGTCCAGGTAGAACCTCCATTAAATGAATATTGTAAAACCATTCCATCAAATTTCCACTCATCTTCCCAAAAAATTTTAAATGATATCCAGGGGTAATTAAGATTAGTGAAGTCGAAACAAGGACTCATGAGCCATGATTGTTCAGAAAGATTATAGAACGATCCTGTTAATCCACCAACGCTCCAGGATTTTGTGCCACCTCCTGCATTTGAAATAGTTGGATGAGCAGGTGTTCCCCATGCCCAGTCGGAATTGGTGCCTCCTGATGTCCATGCAGAAGTAGTTTCAAAATCTTCAAAATAAGGAAACGTATTAATGGGAACACCGCACTGTGACCAAAGCAGACTGGTACCTGTAAATAGGAACAAAACAATTATAGTAAATCGAAAAAAAAATTTCATCACATTTAAACCGCGTACTATTATTTTATTGAAGCGGTTAAGGAATTTAATTCTGGGAAAATTAAACCTTTAGGAATTCACTTCTGTTCTTAAGTATAGCAAATCTAATAAATTTGGATGAAAAAATGAAATGAATTTAGAGATTATTAAAAAACGTCAATTTCTTTAGTTCTGTCAACAAATTAATATGGAACCACTGCTGCAAATAAAGAGCAAACAGAATGCTAAAAATAATGGTAAAAGAAATAAGCAAGCCAAAGATTTTACCAAATGAATAACTTCCTGAAACTAAAATTTTGGCTACCAAAATTTCGATCCTTCCGCTCATATAGCGATAAGAAGGAACTAATATAAACACCATGGTAAGCATAGCAATTGCAGTAAATTTGTAGGGGTTTATATCATTTTTATAATGAACAATATAGTTTGTTATAAAACCGGTAAGTAAATTCACAAGCAATACAGTAATCATCAAAACCATTAAGTTGAATAGCTTTCGATACATCGGATCAATGAATATTTTGTAAATGTATTTATAACCTTATAACCCTTCTTGTTTAATGCAATAAACTCATCAACATTGTTTCGTTAATAATTAAAAAATACGAAAAAAAATCAAAGCATAATTGGACTTAATTTAGCGTGAAATTCAAGCGCGGAACTACATTCAATTAAGCCTGTTGATGAAAAAAATTATTATTGCGACACTTACGATTGTTTCTTTAGGCTTTATTCCAATAAAAACAAAACAAGATCCTCCGTTTTATTTGAGTGATACACGCTGGGCAGATTCCGTTTTTAAATCATTAACTTCAGATGAACGTATTGCCCAATTGTTTATGGTAGCAGCCTATTCCAACAAAGATAAAACGCATGTGAAAGAAATAAAAAAATTGGTTGAGCAATATAAAATTGGCGGATTAATATTTTTTCAGGGAGGGCCGGTAAGACAGGCAAAGCTGACCAACACATATCAACTTTGTTCTAAAGTTCCACTGTTTGTTGCTATTGATGCTGAATGGGGCTTGGCAATGCGTTTGGATAGTACCACTAAATTTCCACGTCAGATGACATTGGGAGCCATTCAAAATGACACATTGATTTATGAAATGGGAGCTGAAATTGCACGGCAATGTAAGCGTTTAGGAATGCAAATAAATTTTGCTCCGGTTGTTGATATAAACAATAATCCTCTTAATCCGGTTATAAGCAATCGTTCGTTTGGTGAAAATAAATACAATGTTACTCGCAAAGCGGTAATGTATATGAAAGGAATGCAGGACAATGGAGTACTTGCAAATGCTAAACATTTTCCGGGTCATGGAGATACGGATAGTGATTCACATAAAACACTACCTACAGTCAAATCATCACGTGAGCGTTTGGATACATTGGAGTTATATCCTTTCAAACAATTAATCTCACAGGGTTTGGGAAGCATGATGGTTGCACATTTATTTGTTCCATCATTGGATACTGCATTAAACAGGGCATCTACACTTTCTAAAAAAGTAGTAACTGAATTATTAAAAGATTCTCTTGCTTTTAAAGGGCTTGTATTTACTGATGCTTTGAATATGAAAGGGGTGAGTAAATTTTACAAACCCGGTGAAGTAGATGTAAAAGCGCTGATTGCAGGAAATGATGTTTTGCTATTTCCTGAAGATGTGCCTACTGCAATTACAGAGATCAAAGCAGCTATTGACAGAGGTGATATTTCGCAAGAAGAAATTGATAAGCGTTGTATGAAAATTTTGCTGGCAAAACAATGGTCGGGTTTAAATCATTATAAAGGGATTAAATTAAAAAATCTTTATAACGACCTGAATACAGTTAATGCAGAGCTTATCAATCGTAAACTTACAGAAGCATCACTAACGTTGTTGAGAAATAAAAATACTATTATCCCGATTCAAAATTTGGATACAGTACAAATAGCATCGCTATCATTGGGAAACAAAGAATTGAATTTGTTTCAGCAAACGCTTTCCAATTATGCTCCTATAAAACATTTTGGAATTGATAAAGAGGCAAACTCTGAAACGTTTGACAGTATGCTGATTGCGTTAAAAAAATACAATTTGGTGATTGTTCATTTGAATAATACAAATAATAAACCTGATAAACATTTTGGTTTAACACCACAAGTGATGATGATGATTAAGGCATTGATGAAGCAATCAAAAGTGATTGTGAATGTAGCTGCAAACCCATACATACTTGAAACAATGAACGACCTGCAAAATGCGGATGGAGTGATTATGAGTTATGAGGACAATGAGTATAGCCAAAGTTATTCAGCACAATTAATATTTGGTGGAATAGCAGCAGTTGGAAAATTACCGATTACACCAAGCCATTATTTTACAGTTGGTACGGGAATTAAAACCCAAGCAATCCGTTTTAAATATACCATTCCTGAAGAGATTGGAGTGAGTTCAAAAGCAATGTCGGCAATTGACAGTTTAGCTTTGAAGGGTATAAAAGATAAGCTGTATCCGGGTTGCCAGATATTAGTTGCAAAAAATGGGAACGTGATTTATCAAAAATCATTTGGATATCATACTTATGATACAATATTAAAAGTAAAAAACGATGATATGTACGACCTTGCATCAATCACCAAAATTGCTGCTAGTACTGCATCTTTGATGAAACTAATGGGAGATAAAAAAATAAATCTGGATGAACGATTGGGTTTTTATTTACCGCAGTTAGATGGAAGCAATAAACAAAATATTAAGTTGAGAGAAATGCTTACACATCAGGCAGGGTTGAGAGATTGGATACCATTTTGGTGGAAAACAGTTGAAAAAGGGGAGTATAAAACTGGCGTTTATAATAAGGTAAGAACTGATGATTTTCCTAGGCGTGTTGCGGATAACATGTATATCAATAAAAACTATGAGGATACAATTTATAAGCAAATTATTGATTCGCCATTAAAAGAAAGTGGTAAGTATTTATACAGTGATCTGGGATATTATTTTCTAAAAAAAATTATTGAAAAACAAAGCTTTATTCCGGAGGAACGGTACGTAATAAAATATTTTTATTCTCCGCTTGGCCTAACAACAATGGGTTATAAGCCTCGTGACAGATTTGAATTAAATAGAATTATTCCAACAGAGTTGGATACTAAATTTCGTAAGCAATTAATACATGGTGATGTGCATGATCAGGGAGCAGCTATGCTTGGTGGGGTTGGTGGTCATGCAGGTTTGTTTTCAAATGCGAATGATTTAGCAGTGATGATGCAACTATTCCTAAACAAAGGAGAGTATGGAGGTAAACACTATATAGATTCAGCAATACTATCTGAATGTACAAAATGCCAGTATTGTGTTGACAATAGGAGAGCCGTTGGTTTTGATAAACCGGAAACAAACCCAACAAAAGAAAGTCCGGTTTGCCATTGTGTTTCTCCATTAAGCTTCGGACATTCAGGTTTTACAGGCACTCTGGCATGGGCCGATCCAGCCAATCAATTGGTTTATATCTTTTTGTCGAACAGAGTTAATCCTGATGCCGGAGAAAATAAACTTTCAAAATCAGGTTTAAGAAATAGAATTCAGGAAATTATTTATGAGGCGGTGAAATGATTTTACATGAAGAGGCATTTCAAATGTCCCATAGCGAGGGGTGGATAGGAAGAAATTAAAAACAGGATTAAAAATAGGAAATGAGTTATAGCCTTTATAGGGAGTAACAATATGACGATGGAGATTTACCATTTTGTAAAATATTATCAAGGACTTTCCTTAGACAGCTTGACTGATAAAAATAAGTCAAACGCGACGCTTTGTTTTGACTTGGAGGATAGCATTCAAGATGTTTTTAATTCGAAAAGGAATCCTGACCTCAAAGCATATTACAGAAAATTATTACAAAATATTATATCCTCTTGCACAACTGACCTTGCTACATTAAAAATCGGAGTGAGAATTAATTCGGACAACAATAAAGAGCAGGCATTAGACTTAAAATTTTTAAACAATTTGCGGACAATTCACACAGTCCTACTTCCGAAAACTGAAAGTGGAAAACAAATAATGGATCTAATTAATGAACTTAAAAAAAATAATATTAATTACAAAGAAATCATTCCGATTATCGAAACAAAAGTTGGTATAACTAATTTAGAAAGTATTGCAAAGGTTAAGTCACCAAAAATAAAAAGAATTGCTTTTGGCCATTGCGACTATAATTTAGATGTTAAGCACTTTCCCTTTTTTCATCAAAATTCTAGAGAATATTGGTCTTGGATTGAAAAAATTGTTTCAATAATCAAACCATACGGTTTAAAATTCGTGAACTCCCCTTTTTTAGAACTTAAGAACGATTTAGGTTTTGAAAAAATGCTTTCGAGTTTATTTTCAATTTGCGGACTTGATGGTGGGCAAATCGTATTGACTTTTAATCAAGCAACGGCCTGTTATAAAAACAGTGGGCAAGCAATTCCACATTTCAATAAATTACCGAATAGGCTAAATATGAAAGCAGAACAATCTTTTGCTAAAACATTTATCGAATTATTTGAAAATGGAAATAACGACCAAGCATTTACAATAACTGGAGAAAAAAGGATTTTTTTATCACCACAAGAATACATAGCGGCTCAAAATTTTGTAAGTAAAACACAAAATTCTGATTTTAATTTCACATTTGTTGGGGGCTGCTTTCCTGTTCAAGGAAATCTTCTGTTTGAGGACTTGTTTCATCAATTACTCAAAAGTAAATTTGAAAACCAGTATAATGTTAATTTTAATGTGAATATTATTCGTTATGAGCGATTCAAAAACTGTTTCGATAAAATAACTACTTATGCAGATAATAATCCAATTGATGTTCTTATATTTTGCCTACGACCAGAGCCAATTCTGCGATTAACAAAATTATCTTATAAATTTATCGACAATTTGGGAGGAGTGCGAAGAACATTTAATTTGCCCTATTCAAAACATTTGAATCCGGAAAAGTATGATCTACTTGATATAGAGAGCACTTTGATACCAAGCAATTGGCAAGAGATTTCTAAAAACAAAGCATGGACTAATCTTAATTATTTCTTTGGCTTCCTACTTGGTAACAATCAAGTTGCCTTGCATAAATATTTAAAGTTAGTAGATGAATTAACACTTTTTTGTAATACGAATAATATTCCTCTTATGATTATGGGACCAGCTATCAGGACAAATACCTCAATGGAAAAGGTTATTTCAAAAAGATTAGAAAAGTTTATGAAAAAGAACATTGTTGTTTCTGAAGATAAGTATATCAGTGGCTCAGACTTAATAAAAGATGGGAATAAATTATTTCAAAATAATGGTATTCATGCTAACAAATATTATCACAAATTAATAGCCGACAGAATTGATAATAAAATATCGGATATAATAGAAAAAATTGCTAAGCCTAAGAGCACCCTGCTAAAAGCTAGGCATTTGCAAGCGCATTAACAGCAATAAAATTCGTAATTTTAAATACACATTCGACCCCATCATGAAAAAAACAATTTTAATTGCAGTCGCACTGATAAATTTAAATTTTTTCTCCGCTTTTTTTTGTTCGAAGAATTCCTTTAGAATCAAAGGGTGGGAAGGGGCTTCTTGCTCTGCCCAAACCATTTCAGGAGGACTTTTTCATTCTATCTTCCTTTGCAACAATAACATCCCAAAGTCTTGCGGGTGGAATTTCTCAGGACAATTGGGAGATGGAACAAATACTGATCAATCAACTCCCGTGCAGGTGAGTTCTCTCGCAGGTATTATAGCCATTGCAGCAGGGGGAAATCATTCTCTTTATTTAAAAAATGACGGCACCGTTTGGGCATGTGGACAAAACGATAATGGACAATTGGGTGATGGAACAATATTGGATAAATCCATTCCGGTTCAGGTAAGTTCGCTTAGTGGTATTACTGCTATTGCGGTAGGGGCTTTTCATCAATCTCTCTTTCTGAAAAATGACGGTACTGTTTGGACTTGTGGATATAATGGCGGGGGAGAATTGGGTGATGGAACAACAATAGAAAGACATACACCCGTTCAGGTGACTTCGCTGAGCGGAATTGTTGCTATGGCAGGAGGAGAATTTCATTCTCTTTTTCTGAAAAGTGATGGCAGCGTTTGGGCATGCGGACTCAATCAATATGGAGAATTGGGCAATGGAACTACTAACACGGACTCTACTCCAGTTCAGATAAATTCCCTCAGCGGGATTACTGCTATTGCTGCAGGACGCTGGAATTCTCTCTTTCTGAAAAATGATAGCACTGTTTGGGCTTGTGGATATAATGGCGCAGGGCAATTGGGTGATGGAACCACAGTGGATAAATACACTCCTGTTCAGGTAAGTTCTCTAAATGCCATCAAATCTATTGCAGGAGGACATGATCATTCTCTCTTTCTGCAAAAGAATGGTACTGTTTGGGCATGCGGATGGAATGGCGTAGGACAATTGGGTGATGGAACAACCACAGATAGACACACTCCCGTTCAGGTAACTTCTCTTAGTGCGATTACTGCTATTGCGGGAGGGTTTGCTCATTCCATTTTTCAGAAAAATGACGGGACCGTCTGGACCTGCGGAGACAATGGACATGGGCAATTGGGTAATGGAACTACTAATGCTGACTCCACTCCTGTTCAGGTAATTGATTTATGCACGTTGGCCACAGCGTTAGAAACAAATTCAAATGAGAATGATGTTTCAATTTTCCCTAACCCATGCACATTCCGAACAACAATTTCAACCAACAAAGAAATAAAAAACGCAACAATAAAAATTGTTGATATACTTGGTAATGAAGTTACTCCTCTACTTGGGAGAGGGGCAAGGAGTGAGGTTTTTTCGGGTAAAGAAATAATAATTGAAAAAGGAGAACTACGGGCAGGTGTTTATTTTGTTCAAATAATATCAGAGAAAAAAATTATTGTTAAAGAAAAAATTGTGATACAATAGTTAAACAGTTTAGTTAAAAAATAAAGCGGTACATGAATTAATTTTTAACACAAATGAACAAAAAAACAGTAGTTATAGGTGCATCGGATAATCCTGAAAGATCTTCTTATCAGGCAACAATCTCTTTGCAAAAGCACAACCATGAAGTAATTCCGGTTGGAATCAGGGCTGGAGAAATAAACGGAATAAACATCATCGTGGATAAACCAAATGTCGCAAACGTAGATACAGTAACACTTTATGTTGGTCCTAAAAATCAACCTGATTGGTATGATTATATTATTGGTTTAAAACCAAAGCGTGTAGTTTTTAATCCTGG
>JAHEYA010000074.1:7282-8809 GCA_023251855.1 Bacteroidota bacterium | reverse complement strand
TAAACTATCCCCTAAACAAAATTTGAGTTTTGGATATGGTATGCATAGCCAGCTACAACCAACAATTTATTATTTTTATGAAAACTACATTCCGGCTACAAATAGCAATTACAGGAGTAATCGCAATCTGGATCTATCAAAAAGTCAGCATATCATTATGAATTATGATTATAATTTTTTGACTGGAGTTCGTTTTAAATTTGAAACGTATTATCAATATTTATATAATATTCCGGTTCAACAAGGAGCCAGCTCTACCTTTTCCATGATCAATGAGGGCAATGCTTTGGAAGGGCTCACATTAGTTGATAGTTTGGTGAACAAAGGCAATGGTAAAAATTATGGTGTTGAATTTACTCTTGAAAAATTTTTCAGTAAACATTATTATTTTTTAACGACAGCAACCTTTTATCAATCGAGGTATAAAGGCAATGACAATTTAGAATATCATACAAGTTATGATGGAGGTTATGTTTGTAATGCCCTTATCGGTTATGAATTGGGTTTAGGCAAAAACAAGAATAGATCACTTTCGCTTGACCTGAAATATACACAAGCGGGCGGAAACAGGTATACACCAATAGATCTTGAAAAATCAAACATAGCGAAAGAAGCTGTTTATGTTAATAGTGAGGCTTTTTCAAGGAAATTAAAAGATTATTCCAGGTTTGATGTCAAACTCTCCTATAAAACGAATCGGAAAAAGACCTCTCAAAGTTTATTTTTTACTGCTGAAAACATATTTGATACAAAGAATATTCTTCGTCAATCCTATAATCCGGATACAAAAGCGATTCAAATAGAATATCAATTTGGGATATTTCCTTATGGTGGTTACCGAATAGAGTTTTAAGAGACTGTTAAAATTTATTTTAAAATTTTTCGTTGTATAAGTTTATTGCTTGTCGGTTTGAAATGTTGCGCCTGTGTTTATAATAAAATGAAGTAATCGGGCAGGCAATACCTCCAACAAAACAAATTGCACTCAGAGCAAGATCTTTTGAAGTGGGGCCTCTGTAAAAGGCAGAAGAAAAATTTCTTGTCAAAAAATAAAATGAGCCAATTCCCAATGGAATAGCACCAAACCCAATATATTGTAATTTTTTCGAATCATTTGCAATACCTGCCAACGACATAATTTGTTTGTCTTTACTTTTAAATAGTACATCGTGTAGCTCGTTTTCGCTGATACGGTGACCTTGATAATGAAAACGATTACCAACCCTATCAATTTTAGTATTTGAATTTACGGTCGGACCACTATAATAATCATTGTTTGGATCAATTAAATTATTTGGTTGGTAATGATCCTGATTTTGAAATGTTTCCTTTTTTCCATTTGGATAAATGATCATTTTCAGTTCCGATTTTTTTTCCACATACGTGGGGCCATCCTGAAAATCAAATTTTTTATATTTAATTTCTTTTGGCAAAACTTCAATAATCTTAGTTGCAATTTTATCTCCATTATTTTTTATAATGGTATCCTGAGCCTTTGCTATCAAGCATACTGAAAATAAAGACAGA
>JAHEYA010000074.1:0-7272 GCA_023251855.1 Bacteroidota bacterium | reverse complement strand
CATTTTGGATTTACTACTTTGTATTATATAACTCTATTGCTTCTTCATTATAAGCCCTGCGTTTGTTATAAAAATGTAGGGTTGAAATGGGAAAAGTAACAGCAACTGCACAGCAAACAGCACCGAAAGTAAGAACATCAGTGGCTTCTTGTCCTTTCAAAAATGCTGATAAAACAACAGCACCAAGCCCGAATCCTCCAACTGGTATTCCAGCGAAACCAACATATTGCAATCCTTTTGAAGTTCTTGCTTTTTTTACCAATGCCTCAATTCGAGGATCATCTTTGTTTAGCAGTACCCTGTGAAGTTCTTTATCATTAAGTTGATTACCGTGATATTGAAATTTTCTTCCTCTAATTTCAATCGTATTATCTGTGTAAACTTGTTGTGAATATTGATTAACATTGGTTTCCCTTTGTTTTGGTGTATTTTTTGCCGGCTGTATTTCAAATTCATCTTTAGAGCCGTTTATATATCTGATGGATTGAATATTTGATTTATCCTCAATAAAATCGGGCCCATCCGGCAAACCAAATTTTTTATATTTTACTTCAGTTCCAGAAATTTCAAGGATCTTGGAAAGTATTTTGCTGCCATCACGTTTTAATATGGTATCCTGCGCATTCATGCAAAAATGTAAAAGCAAAGTAATAGCTACCAAAAGAAATCTTTTCATTGTATTGTTTGTTTTTAAATTAGTACTTCGAATTATATAATTGTATGGCTTCACGATTATTGACTTTGTGTTTATGAACAAATATACCGGCAGTAATGCCACAGGCTATTGTACCAACCAAACAAATTTGACCACCTACTTTATTGGCAGTTGATGTTGTTCCACTTGAATGAGTACTTTGAGTACTTAGAAAAGATGTTGCAAGCAGCAATGGAATAGTAAGGTATCCACACCGTTGTAGTTTTCTTGTTTTTTTAGTATCAGCGATCAATAAATTTAGTTGTGGGTCGTTTGGTGTTGACAGGATTTGCTGTAATTTAGAATCATTCACCCAATTGCCATGGTACCAATAGGTAAAACCACTTCCATAGAGTTTGATCTTTTTACTTGAATTAGCTGAACCAGTATAATAATCAGCGGTATTCAAATTCAAATTAATCGGTTTGTCAGTTTGAACTAAAGGAAATTCTTCTTTTATACCGTTGGCATATTTGATAAGTTTAACAGCTGATTTTTTTTCAGCAAAAGCAGGACCATCCACTAAATCAAACTTTTTATACTTTACTTCAGTAGATGATATTTCAATAACTTTAGAAATAATTTTATCGCCATTAATTTTTATAATGGTATCCTGAGCATTTGCTATTGAGCAAGAAATAATTAAAATTGCGACTAAGAGATTTCTCTTCATATAGTTTTTTGTTCCTACAAATATAGTAAAAGAAAGAGGGAGAAATTAATCTCTGTTTTTTGTATCAATACAAATTGTTACAGGACCATCATTAAGCAATGCAACTTTCATATCTGCTCCAAACTCGCCTGTTTGTATAGGTTTTTCAAGGTCAGTTTGTAATTGAACGATCATGTTCTCATAAAGTGGAATTGCAATTTCGGGTTTTGCGGCTTTGATATAAGAAGGGCGGTTGCCTTTTTTTGTAGACGCAAATAATGTAAATTGAGAAATAAGAAGCAACTCTCCATTCACCTCTTTCAGAGATAAATTCATAGTACCATTTGTATCATTAAAAATACGGAGGTTCACAATTTTAGAACTCAGCCAGGTGATATCTTCCTGTGTATCGGCATCTTCAATACCCAATAAAATCAATACTCCTAAATCAATTGAACTTTTTACATTTCCATTGATGGTCACAGATGCTGACGTAACGCGTTGAATGACGGCTTTCATAATTCGTAAGAAATATCTAATTCTTTACCGTCCAAAATTCCTAAATAATTAGTGTATCTTGATTTGGCTATCTCACCTTGTTCAACAGCTTTAATAACGGCACAATCCGGTTCATTCACATGTAAACAGTTATTAAATTTGCACTTATTTTTTAATGTTTGCATTTCAGGAAAATAGCCGGAGATATCTTCGCGTTCCATATCTACCAAACCTAATTCTTTGATTCCGGGAGTATCAATAATAAATCCTCCATAGGTTAATGGAAACATTTCTGCTGAAGAAGTAGTGTGTTTTCCTTTAAAGTGAACATCTGAAATTTCGCCAACTTTCAAATTCAAATTTGCATCTATTGCATTTACCAATGTAGATTTACCAACTCCTGAATGACCCGATATCAATGTGAGTTTATCTTTTATGAGTGGTTGTAATAAATCAATATTCGTTTTTTTTGTTGAAGAAACTTTATAACAGTTATAACCAATTTTTTGATAGATGGCAATAAATTCATCTAACTCTTTTAAAGCTTCATTATTATTTTCAAACAGATCCACTTTGTTAAAAATAATACGTGTTGGAATGTGGTAAGCTTCAGCAGTTAATAAAAACCGATCAATGAAACCGCTTGATGTACGGGGTAGAGCAAGTGTAACAATTAAAAATGCCTGATCAATATTAGCAGCAAGTATATGTGATTGTTTGGAGAGATTAATAGATTTTCGGATAATGTAATTTTTGCGTTCTTCAATTTTATGAATAACGCCTTTTCCATCGTGCTCTATTTCAAATTCTACTTTATCACCAACAGCAATTGGATTAGTAGTTTTTATTCCTTTGATACGGAACTTGCCTTTGATACGACATTCCAGCACTGTTTTGGTTTCAGCTAAAACTGTACACCAAAGTCCTGTTGATTTTATTACTATGCCTTTCAAGTTTTGTTTTAGGATAAATCGAAATTAGGAATTTTATTTTAGAATTTTTTTAATTTAATAGTAAGCTGTCATTCATTTTTTTAAGCGGTTTTGAGAATCCTTATAAAAAGCCAGTGAATAAATTACTTTTCTAATCCTTTTCTCCATACATCGAATTTCTTTCTAAATTCATTAGACGACATAAACGGACCTTTTTCACCAACTTTTATAAAATCCTTAAATTCCGTTTCAGTCATTGGATGCCCTGGAATAGCAGTATTTCTTTTATTTTCTTTAATTTTTTTCATAATAATATTTTAACGCCATTATTACTTAGAAGTACCAGTTTAAGTTCTGAAAATCAAATAATTTTTTGATTAATTAAATCAAATGTAAAGTCAGTCGAAACACGCAGAAGTACACTGTTCTTTCAAACAAATATACCCTATAAATATAAAATCCCGACAGTTTTTAAAATTCTGTCAGGATTAAGATACTGATTAAATCAAAATTAAAACATATGCAATCCGCCATTCACAGCCATATTTGCGCCTGTCATATAACGTGCATCATCAGAAGCCAGATAAGCAACCGCTGCAGCAATTTCTTCAGGGGTTCCTAAACGGCCCTGTGGTACTTGTGCAATAATTTTTTCTCGTATCTCCTCTTTTATTTGCATCACCATTGAAGTACCAATGTATCCGGGAGATATTGTATTTACAGTAATTCCTTTTTTAGCAACTTCTAAAGCAACTGATTTGGTAAAGCCATACATACCGGCTTTAGTGGCGGCATAATTGCTTTGTCCGAATTGTCCTTTTTGTCCGTTAACGGAAGAGATATTAATAATGCGTCCCCAGCCTTTTGCTATCATACCTTCAATTACAAGACGTGTAGTAATAAAAACACTGTTCAAATTTACATCCATTACCTCATACCACTGTGCGGGTGTCATTTTGTGAAGTGGTGTATCTCGTGTAATACCGGCATTATTAACCAAAACATCCACCTGACCAATCTCTTCGGTAATCTGCTTCATCATTTTTTTTGCAGACTCAAAATTTGAAATATCGCCTTGAACAATCTTCAGATCAAAGCCCATTTTAAGTTGGTCATCACGCCAATGTTTTGCTTCTTCGCGCCATTTCATGGCTTTTGTAAAATCTTTATAATTCGCAACAACAGTATAACCATCCTTATATAATCGTTCGCAAATAGCAGTACCTAATCCGCCTGTACCACCTGTAACCAATGCAACTTTGTTATTTTTTTTTCTCATAAAATACGTTTAATTCTAATAATTATCCGGTATGTGCCGAACCAAATCGGGGACGAATATACGAATTACGATTAATGAAATTTTTTGAAATTAATAAAATTTATAACCAACGTACACAATCCACAAGCTTAGTGTGACACACTGTGGCCAGTCCGAGCCCGTTGAAAATTAGGTAGGTATCGGGCATTAAAAAAATTTTTAAGCCAAAGTGGCTTTAAATTGGATTAGAAGACGCGGAGGTATTAATAGAAGACCTAAAACTGGCACTGGATAAAATATAAAAAAACAAGGAAAATTATTGTTTCACAAATTTTTTCTTAATGATCTTATTGTCCTCCGTAGTAACATTTAAAAAATACAAACCCTTCGAAAGTGCTGAAATATCAATAGTCCCAGATGAAAAATTTAAATCAACAACTCTTCCAAGACAATCAACAGCATGAATGTTTTTTATTATTTCAGGTGATTCCACAAATAATTTTTCCGAAACAGGATTAGGGTAAACAGTAGTTTCTCGAGATTCAATACTCGTAATTCCTGTTGTTAAAGGACAGCAAGTTCCGCCATTCGAAATAGTTTGAGCGTTAGTCCAGCAATCATATTGAACCTTATGGGCATAAAGCGTGCTTCCAGAAAATGCATTTAAGAAATACGCCTCAATTTGGTCGACCGTGTTGCAACCGCCCTGGTCGGTTGTTGTTGAGCAAGAAAGACCACAGATAACAGAGCTATAACCATTTGGATTAGTAAGCGTAACAGGTGGACTAATAAGAATTGTATCGATAGAACTTCCTGATGTTCCTGAAATCGAAGTAAAGGTAACGCCAAGCGAGCAATGGTTGTTGTTTGAATTATATCCGGCATAGGTTACAGCGGTAACATTGTTTGCGAAAAGTCCAGTAATATTTATTTGGACGAACTCGTAGCTACAAACACCAATTTTTAAATTCGGAATATTTACGTCCACATTAATAGTTAAAGCCCCGCCATCATAGTTACTAAAAATCATTAGGTTTCCTGCTGAGTTGCAAATGGTTTGTGCGAAAGAACAACAAACAAACGCAAGTGAGAAGAGCATCGAGTAAATTTTTTTCATGTTGTAGTTTTTAAAATTTATTGTCGAAAGCTAATTAAGCCTTGCCATTTTTTTTAGGAAACGGAATACACTTTTCTTTTACATAGCTACCTGGTGCAGCTTCCAGGGCTTTATATTTAGCATTACCCAAATTTTTTGGTGCTTCAATTTGTTTTCCTGAAATTTTGCTAAGACGCTCAACCCATAGTGACCACCAGCTACCTTCTTTAAATTTGGAAGTTTTTTTCCAGGTTTCATATCCTTCACCTAAGGTTCCATCCACATAATAACCATATTTCTTTTTTGCAGCAGGAGGGTTCACAACACCCATCACATGGCCTGATCCGCCAAGAATAAATTCTATAGTACCGCTTACTAATTCAGTAGTTGTAAATGTAGTTTGCGGAGGTGAAATATGATCTTCATTAAAACCAACAATAAACATAGGTATCTCTATTTTTCCAATATCTACAGGGATATTACAAATACGTAAAGCATTTTTACGACTTAATTTATTTTCAAGTATCATATGTCGCAAATAGTATAAATACATATTTGCAGGTAAATTGGTATTGTCATTTGTCCAATATAACGCATCAAATGGAGTGGGAGTTTTTCCTTTCAAATAATTATTTACCACATAATTCCAAACCAGATCATTTGCTCTGATAAGGTTAAATGCTTTTTCCATATCATGCCCATGCATAACACCTTGTTTTACAAGTTCTCCGCGCTCTAATTTTTTTACCAGTGCTTTATCAATAATATCTCCCATCGGGCCCACATATGAAAAGTCGACCATAGCAGCCATTAATGTTGCAGACTTTACCGGGTTTTTCTCCGGTTTAGTTTTTCCAAGAATGGCTTTAGCATTTCGTGCAGCAATAATAGCAAGGGTTGTAGTAAGTAGTGTTCCACCTAAACAATACCCTATTGTATTTACCTGTTCTGATTTTGAAATAGTTTGTACAACTCCAATTGCTTTGAGAGCAGCCTTTTCCACATAATCATCAAACGAAACATGCCCCATATCTGATGTTGGATTTTTCCAGGAAATGATATAAGTAATAAATCCTTGATCGACCATAAATTTCACGAAGGAATTTTCCGGACGTAAGTCAAGTATATAATATTTATTTATCCATGGTGGTATTACCAATAAAGGCGTTTCATATACTTTTTTTGTAGATGGTGTATATTGAATAAGTTGTATTAATTCATTTTCAAATACAACAGCGCCCTTTGTAATTGCCAGGTTACGGCCTACTTCAAAAGCTGACATATCTGTTTGGCTTATCTTGCCTTTATCAATATCATTCAGCATGTTTTTGAAACCATCAATTAAGCTCTGTCCATTTGTTTCCTGAGCCAATTTAATTGCTTCCGGATTGGTAGCAATAAAATTAGATGGCGAAAGAGCATCAATATATTGTTTGGTATAAAAATTCAATTTGTTTTTTGATTTTTCATCAATGTCTGAAGTCTCCACAATTTCATTCATCAGCTTAGAAATCAATAAATAATTTTGTTTAACAAAATCAAAATAATAAGGGGCTTCATCCCATTCCGGTGCACGGAATCGTTTATCACCATCCTCAGGCGAAATAACCGGTTTGTAAGCTTCCGGATTTGATTGACGCTCAGTGATACGTTTCCATAATTCCTGCTGACTCTTAAAAAAATGTTGATAAAGCTCTTGCACTTTTTCCATTTCTTTAGGGTTGCTAACTAACTTGGTATTGAACTCCTGGTAGGTTTTTGCAATATCCTTATTATCATTTTCATAGCCGGTTTTGTTTTCAAAATAGTTCTGAAGAATTTTCTGGCTTGCTTTTGTGATACTTTCTGTTAGTTCTTCCATATTTATTTTTACATCTCCCTTTGATCCATTCTCATTAGCTGAGGAGGTTTTTTGAGAATTGGGTTTAATTATAGGTTGAGTTACTTTTTTTTTCTTTTCCATTTTTTTCTGTTCGTTCTAAAATTAATTTAGATCAGAATGAAACACGATTACCATTTTAAAATCATTGCTCCCCAAGCCATTCCGGAGCCTACGGCAGCAAATAATAAATAATCGCCACGTTTAATTTTTCCTGACTTATTTGTTTCATCCAATAAAATCGGGATAGAGGCAGCTGAAGT
>JAHEYA010000410.1 GCA_023251855.1 Bacteroidota bacterium | reverse complement strand
TGGTCTGAAACCTTCTGCCCATTCAAAATTATCCATAAAACTCCATACAAAATAACCCTTTACAGGTACCCCTTCCCTTTTCGCTTTTAACACTTGCTCCAGGTAATCCTGTAAAAATTTCACACGCTTACCATCATGAACAGTGCCTTCCGTAACTTCATCTTGAAAAGCAGCTCCATTTTCTGTTACAATTATTTTTTTGATGTTTGGGTAAGCCGCAAACTGTCTTAATATTCGATAAATGCCTTCGGGATACACTTCCCAATTCATTGCAGTGAGATCATTTTCTAAGTTTTTAGGATTTTTGTTGAAAGCATGCACTAATGGTACCAGACCCAAATTATGTGCAACACTTCGTGTATAATTTTGAACCCCGATAAAATCAAAATCAAAAGCCATATTTTTTTCATCTTCAGGCAACATGTATTTTTTAATTTTTTCCAAAGCCGGAAGATCTTTAACCGGATAACCCATTCCCAGAACAGGTTCTATGAAAAGCCTGTTTAACAGCACATCCATTCTTTTAGCTGCCCGGATATTTTTCGGTTTCTCTTTCCATGCATCCATAGGGCTACAAGAAAATGTTGTTCCTATCTGCGCTTCTTGAACATTTTTGCGGACAATCCGGCCACCTATTCCATGGCAAAGTGTAGTATGATGAACTGATTTTAAAAATCGTTTCATACTATGTTTGCCCGGAGCATGAACACCAAGCAAATAGCCCAAAGCAGTTGAACAAATAGGCTCATTAAAAATCATCCAGTTTTTAACTTTATCACCAAATTGTTTAGTACACAGTTCAACATATTCTGCAAACCAGTCGCAAACTTGCCGGTTTTCCCAACCACCTTTTTCTTGTAAAGCCTGAGGAAGATCCCAGTGGTATAAGGTTATCCAAGGCTCAATTCCAACTTTAAGACATTTGTCAATTACTTTCGAATAAAAATCAATTCCTTTTGGATTCACTTGCCCAGTACCCATTGGCAATATACGGGACCAGGCAATTGAAAAACGAAAATTTTTGATGTTCATAGATCTCATCAGATCAATATCACTTTCATAATGATGATAGAAATCAGCAGATACATCAGCATTCTCCCCGTTTTTTATTTTATTTTTTTTATGATGAGTAAAATAATCCCAAACCGATTCACCTTTGCCATCCTCATTCCAGGCACCTTCAATTTGGTAGGCAGCAGTGGCTGTTCCCCAAGTAAAATCCTCACCAAACTCTTTTCGTGAAAGAGCAGGCACAGGCATAAAAGGAAGAGAAAAGAGTTGAGGTGATACTCCTGCAGCAATGCTTGTTAGAATAGAATTTTTGATTAGCTCCCTACGATTCATTTAAAACTAATTATTGATTTCATAAAAATAAAAAATCCCGCAATTGCGGGATTTTTTTTCGAACGAAAATTATATTTTTCGAACTAGATCACTTTTACATTAGACGCATTAAGACCTTTTGGTCCGCTTTCTACTTCAAACTGAACCTTGTCGTTCTCACGAATCTCGTCAAGAAGACCTGAAGAGTGAACAAAGATGTCTTTTTCACCTGATTCAGGTGTAATGAAACCAAATCCTTTTGTTTCATTGAAAAATTTTACTGTACCTTTTTGCATGTTTTTTATTTATTTATTTTTATTAAGCTACAAATATAGCATTATTATTCTAATCAAACAAATTTTTTCTTTTTAGAGCCTGTTTAAATTTGTTAAAACACAAATACATCTACCATAATTTATTAGCGCAATGTCATTTCGACCGCGGGGAGAAATCCCCATAAATGTTGAAAAAACGAGATTTCTCCCTGCGGTCGAAATGACATATAAAACAAATTATGAATAAAATTTAAACAGGCTCTTATCCCTCGTATTACTTCAATTTCAAGGGTGAAGAAATTATGGCACTAACATCCGCAATTAGCTTATCAATCTCGCTTTCGTCATAATTACTTATAGGTACAGGTTCATGAATAACCATCTTAGCTTTTCCCGGCAATAGATTGAATGATCTGGTTGGAAGTATATCCATTGTACCAACCAATGTTACCGGCAAAATCGATAAACCTACATCAAAAGCCATTTTAAATGCACCCCGTTTAAAAGGACTCAACTCACCGGTTGTTGTTCTGGTTCCTTCCGGAAATATCACTACTGAAGTACCATTCACTAGTTTTTGTTTTACTTTATTCATACTTTCAATCGCCACTTGTGTATTGGAACGATCAATAAATATATGCCCTATCTTTTCGCAGCTGATGCCTAATCCCGGTACTTTTCGGAGTTCCTTTTTCATTACCCATTTAATATCAACACCTAACCATCCATAAATTAAAAATATGTCGTAATAGCTTTGGTGATTGGAAACAATGATGTAAGAAGTATTTTTTTTTATATTCTTTTTTCCTTCAACACTAACAAAAACAGGAGTAAAAAAAGCATTTAGTCGCGCCCAAATAGTTCCACAATATCCTGCAGCTTTCTGACTAAATACACTTGCAATAAAAACAGCAATTACGCTAAAAAACAATGTTGAAAAAACTAAAAACGGAACAAAAACCAACCATTTGTAGGGTTGATAGAGGATATATAAAAACTTGCGCATAGGTTTCATAAAAAGTTTGAAAGTTTCAAAGTTTCAAGTTTCAAGTTCGATTTGCAATTTTGTACTTATACAATGGAAATTCCATTTACATCAGTAGTTAAAATGTCGGACATGTAATCAAAGAAAGGACGCATGTTTTGGAATGTTTGATTCGCCAATTTCAAAAAATCATCTCCTAACACTTCTTTATCAGTAAATTTCCGAACCAGTAAAAACTGTTTGTAGCGAATAAGATCAATTGCTGCATTGCTCGAATCAAAGCCTTTAGGTGTGGTTTTAACCTGTTCGCCTTCTAAAGTTCCAAATGTAGAAACAAATGTTTTGCTTTTTAGAATTTTACGCAGTGGAGCCGCATCCTGAGCAAATTCATCTCTTATTCGTTTTATATCTTTTGGATCAGGATTCCAGAA
>JAHEYA010000409.1 GCA_023251855.1 Bacteroidota bacterium | reverse complement strand
TGACACGATGGAAATACCAACTTCTCTTTGATACGGAATATGGTCTTTATCAAATAGTTCGGCCAGAGCATTCTGGTAGACCAAATGGAGAATATTCGTTCTATTTGTATTCATTTGTTTAATTCGTGATTTTCAATTGATGGATGGGGAACCATTACCACACCTACCGGAACATACAATTGTTTGAGAAAAAAAGTTGTTGAAGTAAGCAAAGATTCAACCTGGTATAAATTATTTTCATTCAGTTCCTGGACTCTGAATACTGCTACTGCGGGTATAAGCACATCTTACAACTGGCTTGCAAAAGAAACTATGTTGGCAGTAGCTGAACTAACATTTCATCCAAATGGCAATCCATACAAGTTTACATATTCACTTGTACCTTCTCAAATGACTACAAATATTGAATCTAATTCGCTATCATCAACCCATTTTAATCTTTTCCCTAATCCTGCCAATGAGCAGCTTCATTTTGTTCCTTCTACTGAATTTAGTAGCTCTGTTTTCGAAATACGGATATTTAATGCGGTAGGAGAAGAAACCTTAAAAACTTCGAGTAGCTCGGCTGATGGAACCAATATTAACATCAGTAAACTTAGTCCGGGTTTATATTTTGTTGAAGCTATTTCTCAAAAAGAACAATTGGGAAGCCGCAGGGCATTTACTGTGGTTAGGTAATGAAGGTATATGGGCTTTGGAAATAAAAAATTTGGTACGTCACGAAGCGCAGCTTACTCCAAATGCCTTCATTTAAGCAAAATGGCTAAATGAGCGTCATTGCGAGGAACGAAGCAATCTCATGAAAATAAACAATTAAATTTGTTCTTAGTACAAATACAGTATGAAAAGAGGAGGCGCTGTATACATAATGACAAATAAAAACCATACTACCCTTTATACAGGTGTGACTTCTGATTTGTTGAAGAGAGTTTATGAACATAAAAGCAAATTGCACCCCGAATCATTTACTGCGAAATATCAATTACATATTTTGGTTTATTATGAGGGATTCCATAGGATAGAAGAGGCAATAGGCAGAGAGAAACAGATTAAGGGTGGGTCAAGAAGCCAGAAAATAGAGATAATAAATGGTTTTAATCCGGAATGGAAAGATTTATATGAAGAAGTAAAAGGTTGGTGAGATTGCTTCGTTCCTCGCAATGACGTACTTATTAATTTTTCCTTAAATAATGACATTGGCTTCGCGCCTACTGATCCCAAACAATTCAATTAGATTATTTCTCTTTCAGGAGTTGAAAAAATCCTTGTTCATCTATTTCTTTTCCATTTAGTCCGGTAGCTTTTACACTATAATAATAAACACCATCATTCGCTATTTTGCCACTTTTGGTTTTTCCATCCCAAGTGCCGGTAGGAGTATTCCATTCTGTTATTTTTAATCCCCACCGGTCGAAAATGCTGCAGTTTAGCTCTCCGATAGCTTTTGTAGTAATTAAAAAAAGATCATTATTTCCATCACCATTCGGTGTAAACACATTTGGAACAGTAATTAACGCATCATTTGTAACTGTAACACAATCACTCACAGAATCAATACATCCAAAAGTATTGTTAACAACCAAACCGATGCAATAAACTCCTGTATTGGAATAGGTATGTGTAGGTGAAGCAATTACTGAGGTATTTGCAGCAGATGTTGGATCACCAAAATTCCAGGCAATAGAATTAGAATTTGTAGAAAGGTCGGTGAATGAAACGAGTGTGTTTGCAGTAATCACACCGCTTGGTAAAAAAGAAAAATTTGCGATCGGTTTGGCGGAAACAGTGATCATATTGCTGTTTACAACAGTTCCAATACAACTATTTGTATCAGTACAGGAAACAATTACCGAATACGTTCCAACCTGCGTGTAACAATGCTGTGGGCCCGATATAAGTGCCGAATCGCCATCACCAAAATGATAAATAACAGAGGTGCAATTTGTACCACCTGATTCTGCAAACTGCACACATAAAGGAGAACAGCCATTTGTGATATTTGAGGTAATTACAGGACCCGGTGCTGCATTTACAATTTCGGTTATTGAATTAGAAATTACGGTTGGACTTAACACACAATTTGCATTTGATGTAATGGTGCAGGTTACCACAGTTCCATTGGTAAGTGCGGAACTACTATATACTGCTGAATTACCTCCTGTATTTGTTCCATTTAATTGCCATTGATAAACAGGATTTGTTCCACCATTAACTGGAATTGCAGTAAAGGTAACTAAAGCACCTGCACATATTGGTCCGGCAGGTGAAGCAGTAATAGTTACCGAAGCAGTAACACCTGGAGTAATTGATATCACAATTAAATTGGAAACAACATCAGCACCAGCTGAACAAGCTGAATTAGGAGTCATTACACAACTAACGGTATCATTATTAACTAAGGAAGAACTTGTAAAAACGGAAGAATTAGATCCCATGGGTAATGAATTCACAAACCAATGATAAACAGGCGTTGTTCCGCCACTGGTAGGGGTTGCGGTAAATGTTAAAGAAGTTCCTGAACAAATTATCCCGTTTGGATTTTGCGAAATAGCAACTGCGGGTGCGCTTGACTGCACGGTGATAGTGACTGGAATCCTATATGTACCGGGGCATAATCCAACATAATAAGTTGTTGTTGCAGACAAAGGAGGAGAAATAATCGTACCGGAACCAATCACAGAACCGCCTGTTTGTGCATTATACCAGGTAACTGTTGCAGGAATTGTTCCATTGATGGTTGCCGAAAGTACTACAGAATCGCCTGTACAAATGGTTTGGTTGACAGCTAAAATAGTATCCACCCTTTCAATTGTTTGATTCATTAACCCTGCATCGCCTTTAGTAGCACCATTGGGAAGAAATTCGGTCAATGCATCGGAGTTAGTTGTACCATTTTTTCCTCCATTAACAATTTGTGTAACAGAACCTGAACTAAGTGCTATGTATCCGCCACCACCACCACCACCCGGACCTTCAGCCTCATTCATTGCACCAAAATATAATGAGCCTCTCGAAAGT
>JAHEYA010000408.1 GCA_023251855.1 Bacteroidota bacterium | reverse complement strand
TATCCGATATTTTTTATCCAATAAACATAAATGCATATACTCAAACAGGAGCAGGTGTAAATACAAATAATTTTAACCAGGGATTAAATACTGTTATCACTGTTGCTCTTAATGCTAATCTTGGCGGAGCAGCATTGGCTTTTCATTCGGGTAGAAATGTTGTGAAAGGGTTAGCTTTAATTAATGGAACCATTGATTTTTTATACGAACCGGGATATTCAAAAAGTAAAGGTAGTAATACTGTGAGCGGCTGTTTTATTGGGATGGGAACTGATGGAACAACTCCTCATCAGGCCGGAATAAATATTTATAACCAAAACAAAAATGTGATAGGTGGAACAACTAATGATTCAAGAAATTTAATTGGCGGTGGTGTTTCAATTTTAAAATCTGATAGTAATTCAGTAATTGGAAATTATATTGGAACCACTGCATCAGGGACTGTTTCCAGCACTATAACAGTGAATGGTGTTTCGATCAAAGATACTTCTACTTATAATACAGTGGGTGGAACATCAGTTTCAGAACGCAATTTAATTTCAGGTGGTGCAGTTGGAGTAGCTGTTTCAGGAGCTCGAAATCATCACAATACAGTAATTGGAAATTATATCGGTACTACAATAGACGGTATGACTGCACTTGGTAATACCAGTTCAGGAATTGTATTGTCGGACAGTACACACTTAAATTCAATTTCTAATAATGTGATCGCTGATAATTCCAATGATGAAGCCGGTATCTGGGTTGATAGTGCGTTTAGCAATACCATAAAAGCTAATTATATCGGAACAGATTCTGCAATGGCAGCAACCATCGGGAATGGCAATACCGGTCAGTATAGTGCCGGCATCATGTTATTGAACAGTAGTGCGAAAAATATGATCGGTGGTACAAATGCATCTGATGGAAATATTATCGCAAACAATAATAGTTTTGGTATTTCCATACAAAGCACTGCAGGTAATGGAAACGCGATGTTATCTAATTTAATTTATGATAATGTATCTATGGGAATTGATGTTTCAGGTGATTTCACTGTTGATATAAATGATAATTTAGATCCTGATCTGGGACCAAATGGAAGCCAGAATTTCCCTGTATTGACAGGTGCTTATAGTAATACTACTCATGTATCAATTCTTGGAACATTTAATTCTAAAGTAAATTCTACTTACACTATCCAGTATTTTTCAAATACGGTTTGTGATGGAACAGGAAATGGAGAAGGTAAAGTAGTAGTTGGAACAAATACTGTCACAACCAATGGTTCCGGCAATGCCACTATCAATGCCCAGTTTACTGCTGTTGTTCCTGTTGGAAGGTTCATTTCAGCTTTGGCTACTGATGCATCCAATAATACTTCTGAATTTTCTGCTTGCAGAATTGTTAAAGGTCTTACAACACCCACCGTTACACATAATACAGCATTAACATTTTGTGAAGGTGGTTCTGTAACACTTACTTCAAGTTTAGCTGATGGTTATTTATGGTCGAATGGCGCAACAACTCAGGCAATGACAGTGGATTCTTCAGGAAGTTATTTAGTTACTACAGATACTGTTGGATTATCAATGGTTTCGGCAGCTACTGTTGTAACTGTTATTCCGGCACCTGCCGTAACAATAACTGGAATTACTACAATTTGTACAGGAGGCTCTACAACACTCACTGCCACAGGTGCTGATACATACGTTTGGACAAGCGGTCCTTCAACAGCTGCATATACGGTTTCACCCACTGCAGCTATTACTACTTATACTGTAACAGGAACATCTACCTCAACAACTTGTACCGATACGGCAACGCAAATTGTGATTGTTCAAACATGTACCGGAATTAATGAAACTGCTTCTTTGCATGATGTTGAGGTATATCCAAATCCGACTAAAGTGAATTTTAATATTGTAATTAAAAATCCAAACTTCAATAAATTAAAGATTAGTTTAATTAATTGTATTGGTAAAGAAGTGTTTACCTCTTCAGACAATAACATTACAAAGGATTACAGCAAACAGATCCCTATAGAAAATCTTGCAAAAGGTTTGTACTTTATAAAATTAAGTGCAGGAAATGATTGGGAAGTCAGGAAACTGATTGTTCAGTAAACGTGGATCATTCATGATATGAGGTTGAAATTATTCAGGATATTCATCTTTGTTTGCTCATTCAATTCAGCGATTGGACAAGTTGATTTTTATACAAAACTTTCCGATTCCGCTCTGGTATTAACAAAACAGCAGGTAGTATACGATCCTTCTTATTTTACTATTGTGTATCCGAATGGTGATGTGCCCGGCAACAAAGGTGTTTGCACTGATGTTGTAATTCGCGCTTACAGAAAAGTTGGAATTGATCTTCAAAAAGAAGTTCAAGAGGATATGATCGCCAATTTTAGCAAGTATCCTAAAAAATGGGGATTGAAAAAACCCAATGCAAATATTGATCATAGACGGGTTCCAAATCTTATGGTTTACTTTACAAGACATGGAACTGTAAAACCAATAACTGATAGGTCATCCGATTACGTAGCCGGGGATATTGTATGTTGGAATTTAGGAGGTGATGTAACTCATATTGGACTTGTTGTCAATAAAAGATCAACAGATGGCAAAAGATGTTTAGTGGTTCATAATATAGGCGGGGGGCAAGTTCTGGCAGATTGTTTATTTGAATACAAGATAATAGGACATTACAGGTATGGAAAATAAAATTCAGATATTTTATTCAGTTCGGTTGTTTGCAAATAAAAAATAAACTACTACCATAAGTACTCCAATAGCAGCAGTAGAAAACGTTAAACCAGGATTAAAATTTACCCATAATAATCCTGCAAAGGTACTTGCGAATAAAGTTGCAAAACTTGAGCAGCTTGCATGAAAACCAATTGCGGTAGCTGTTTCAGACTGAGAAACTATTTTTGTGATCCATGCCTTTGAAACACCGTCTGTAGCAGCCGCATAGATTCCATATATAAAAAATAGCAAATAAAGGGTTATTTCATTTTCGACAAAAATCATTCC
>JAHEYA010000073.1 GCA_023251855.1 Bacteroidota bacterium | reverse complement strand
AAAGGGCGGCTTGATATTGGTAATGGCACTATTTTACCATGGCGAATTTATACGAACGATGCCGATGTAAATGGCGCCATACATTATGTTCAGAGCCCAGATTGTTTTTTTAATGGTGATCCGGTGTATCCAAATCAGGGAAATCTTTCAAGCAACAAAGAAAATGGGAAGTGTAGCAAAGCCCCTTGGTTGCGAAAGGAATGGGATGATCCTGTAGAGAACTGCCATTAATTTTTTGATGCGGAGCGAAGCATTTCAACGTGCAAAATACAGTCTTCAATATATTCTCCACTTGCTACTTCAAAACCAAAACCTGAATAAAAATTTATTAAATAACACTGTGCGCCAATACGAATAGGTACAGCGCCATATTTTTTTTCAATAAACTCAATTGACTTTTTCATAAGCTCCCTGCCTGCACCAGTTCTTCGTCCTTGTTGCGAAGTAACTACACGACCAATCGAAATTTCTTTAAAAGCAATTCCTGCAGGAATGATCCGTGAATAGGCAATTAAATCGCCGGTTTTATTATAACCCATGATGTGATCAGATTTTAAATCTTTTCCATCGGCATCCTGATAGGCTGCTTTTTGTTCAACCACAAACACAGCCATACGGAGATTAAATATCTTGTACAACTCTTCCGGAGAGAACTTGTTGAACGATTTTATTTCCCAGGTAATGGCCATTAGAGTTAATATCGAATTAGTTTTTTGTATGTCCGTTTTTATTTCAAACCTTTCTGTCATTCCGAACCTTTGCACCGAAGCTTCAGAGTTGGAGCAGGGTGAGGAATCTTTTTATTATGGAAAGATTTCCCCCGGAGTTTATCCTGAGCCTGCCGAAGGGGTCGAAATGACATTGGTTGTGAGTTATTTCTTTCGATATATAATTCTTATTCCTTCTGTTCTCTATTGATTATACTGTTTGTTTCCGCAAAAATTTTCTTTCTATCCAATTATACATCAACAATCCAACAATGCTTCCAAAGCTATTGGCAATAAAATCAAGTATATCAGCGCTTCGTCCTTCACAAAATTTTGCTTGCATTATTTCCAATAAACCACCATAAATAATGCAAATCCATAAAGCGATGAATTTTGCAGAACGCTGTACTACAAAAAATTTAGTCTGTACTAAAAAGCCTCTGATAGTCAATAAAATCAATACAAAGAAAACACCTGCATGAACAAATTTATCGAAATTCAATATTTCTAAAAATGAAATATGAGGAATGTCTTTTCCCGGAAGAGTACATAAAATAAAAATGAACAGTACCCATAGAATTGCCCATTTTAAGTTTTTTAAAAACATTGTTGTTTTTGTCCAATCCTTTTTTATTCAAGGAAAGGAATAGAGATAATATCTTAATGACCGATCAATGCTTTATACTCACCCACCTTTAATAAATGACTCAGCTGTGCTTTTTCTTTTACAGCAATTTTTATCATCCAGCCTTGTCCGTAAGGGTCTTTATTAACGCCTTCAGGGTTAGTAACCAATGCAGGGTTCACCTCCAACACTTTACCTGAAACAGGCATAAACAAGTCGGAAACAGTTTTAACGGCTTCAACAGTACCAAATATTTCTTCCTGAGCGATGTCTTCTCCTTCAGTTTCAATCTCTACATAAACAATATCACCTAATTCACTTTGGGCGAAATCAGTTATTCCGACATATGCATTATCTCCTTCAACACGAAGCCATTCGTGGTCTTTGGTGTACATTAAATTTTCAGGGAAGTTCATTTTTTTATAGTTTTAATTTTTATTTCGACACAAATTTATAGTTAATTAGATAAGAAAAAAATCAAAAGAGAAAAAACAAAAAGTCAAAAGAGAAAAAAGTGAAAAAAGGTGCACGAAAAACAGCACTATATTCAACTCTTTCAGAGTTGCATAAGGCGCAGTTATTGTCTCCGCATTTCATGCGGAGTTATTTATATTGAATCCCGCAAAGCGGGATTAACACGAATAACCCTTGATGCAATCAAGGGTGAAATAAGGGCTAACAAATAAACCCTGAAAGGGTTTAATATATTTTGCATTTGTGCAATTTTTCGCACACCGTGAAAAATCAAAAGAGAAAAGCCCTTTTTAACATAGCGCCCTTTAAAAACTTTTTCAATTAATTGGACAACGACAATCTCAAACTAAGACCCGCATTGGTATTGGTGGTTGGGAAGGAGTTTGATATTACCGGAGTATTGATTATACGGTCGTAAAACAAACGGATATTAATTCGTTCATTAATCACATAATCAGCTGAAACTTTAATTGATATAATGTTTGACCCGGCTGTTGTTTGGCTCACATCTTCGACAATGCGCCTGATAACAGTTTGGTTTTTGCGGAATGAAAGATCGCATTTTAAATTCAAATCGCTTTTTATCGGTTTCCCTTTTATCATAAACCGTTTACCTAAACTGAGGTCCTTAAGTCGGTAACCGGTGCCAACAACTATTTCACTGCCGGCTACTTCTGTAATTGTTTTGCTGGTTAAGCCCAAAGATAAATTTCTATCTTTTTTATATTCCATATTTACCAACACACTGTTGTTGAGTGTAACATCCACTTTAAGAAGGGGAGCCCATTGTTCGGAAACGGTAATTGTATTGATTAAATTTTTTGCCAAAAAGTTTGGATTGGTCGGAATGCTTGATATAGGCTCTTTTACACTGGTAAAGTCTTCCTGATTTTTATTCGGCTGGAATAATAAGTTGGAGGAATAACTACTAACGTTGTAGGTTGAACGATACGCATGAGTTAATGTAATTGTTTTAAAATATTTTTTGACCGCTTCAATTTTCGAGAGGCCATCATAGGTAATTCGCCAGTTTGGTTTTGGTATTGTTGGGAATGCTGTTAAACCAATGGTGCCGGGGTTTTTGCCGGAGTACGCTGCTATAAATGCCGGTATCAAAACATCTTGTGATGTGGCATTATACCCGTCGGCAAAATCATTTATTGTCGTCCCGTTAATTTTGGTGAGCGATGAATCATTTTGTGCCCCCAAACGTTTTGATATTTCGGAACGGGAATTTAAAAAATTCTTAAAAACGTCATCACCATTTTTAAATGATGTATTAAAACTTAAAAACGACATGCTGAAATTACCTGTTTCAATTGGTGATTTACCGGCAAAATGATTTACTACGTTACCATTTTGAAGTGTATCATTTACTCTCCATTTAAAAAACTCGCTATGGCTCAATGATGTGGTTTGAAGAGCTGTTAATTCAATTTTAAAATCGGGTATTGGCTCTACATTGGCTCTCACATTTAGGTTTTGAGAATTTGTATGCACATAAGGAGTATTAAGAGACCGTGTGGAATCCATCCACCCATTTTTGACTGCAATAGGCCGAATATCTGTTTGGTCACCAAAAACAAAACCCGGTGTTGGTCCTCGAAAATTTTTATCCATTCCAATCATATTTGTGGAATCAGCGTACCCCGGAAGTATTGTTCCTTCATTGGTAGAGTAAGTAGCATTTACATTTTTTACACTCATAAATACACGTGCAATATATTCAAGAATAATTGATGGGTTTTTATCAATTTTTGGAGTAGTATCATTTATTATTTTGCCGTTTTTATCTTTTATTGGTGGCACTTTTTTAGGTGTTTTGTCAACCGGTTTTTTATTTGCGTTCTGATTAATTCTTTTGAAGTAAGGCACTTTATTATAAAAAGTAATCATATTCAATTGTCCTGTCCACTGTATAGCGCGTGAGTTTTGAATTGTATTACCCAGTGAATCTGCCCGGAACGGTGCCCTTATCCAATTATAGGTTCCTGTATATCTTACCGATGCGGTAGTAAAATCCAGCAATGGCAACTTGTTTATAGGTATTGCATAATTTACATTTAACTGGTGGTTATATGATGTTGTTTTTCCTCCTTCCAAAAAATTTCTTTTTAATGTATCTTTCTTTTCCGCAGTATTGATAGCGCCAAATGGCTCCAGAATACGTGAATCATTGGTTGCGATAAAATCGAGTTTAAGAGCTTTGGTGATGTCGTATTTTAAATCATAGTTACGTATCATGTTAAACTGTTTATTGAATGTAGGAATAATTATCATATCTCCAGCCGTGGTATTGCGCACTTCCTGCGTGTTGTAGCCTCTTTGAGCATCTATAGAAAAACCTAATTTGTTAGGAAACAGGTAAAAATTTGCATCTTTAATCAGCTGAAAATATTTTGATGAAAGTATTTTCGTTTTTCCAAAAGGCTTGATATTTTTAGGAGATGGGGAAAAACTATACACCAAACCACCTTTGTAATTCCTTGTAGAATCATAAAGCAGATTTATATTACGTTTATATATTTCGGTAAAAGAATAAGAGGCCGCCCAGTTTGAAATATCATATATGTGGCTTTTTTTGGCGTTTTTACCTTTCTCCTTTTTAACATTTATAAAATTGATACTTCTTCTTTTTGTGTAATCTACTGTTTCCAGTTTTAGGCTGTCGCGATAGGCTTTTGAAAGGCTGGGATCTTTTAATTCCGGTGCCAAAAGAATATCCGGATTAAGGGGATCGTACTGAGGTGTAATAAATGTTTCGGAATAACCAACAAACATTGGAACATGTATTTTAAAATCTTGTGGTAAAAATTTGCCCAACTCGAAGCTGGAGGTAATATCATATTGTTTTAAAGTTTCTCGTTTTCGCTCACTTACTTTGTTTTCAATACTTCCAAAGCCGGGTGCATACCAGTTACCGGATAGTGAAACAGAACCAAAATCAGCTAACTTAGCAGTAACACGACCGGTAGCGGCACCTCCTCCTGATTCATCAAAATCACTAAGCCGCAATTCATCTACCCACACTTGTGCGCATTTCGACAAACCATCGTCTGCGTCAGCAGGGCCATTTAATTTTGGATTTCTAATTCCAATCATCAATGTTTTGATTGAACTTAAATTCGGGTTTCCTTTCACAGTAATTTTTCGTGTTCCATCCATCACTGAATATTCGGAATTCGAACCATTTCCAATTTTGCTATTACGTTCCAGTTTTGCTGCCTGCAATTTTGCAAATTCCAAAACCATTTCATTGGCTTCGGGCCAAACACGGTATTGATCATCTATGTTGGTACCATTATAATTACCGGGGGCAGTTACCTGAAGAGGAATATCATACTCATAAAAATTGTCGGTATAATCGGTTCCTAAACGAATAAATGTATGTAAATCGTTATTATGTAAAATTTCACTTGTATTTGCTGATGCTTCAGCATGGATATACATTAATAATTTTTTGTAAGAGCGAACATCTAAAGAAGTGTTTTTAAAAGCAGCACGCGATTCTCCATCTTTCAAATTACAAACAGTAAGCGACATGGATTGTTCATTCAGTTGGATCAAATTAGCAGATGCTGCATTTATTTCACGGTTGATATTAGGTGGCAAAACGTAATTTACCGGCTGTTTGCTTCCATCTACCTCAATACTTACTGCGGCAACATCAAAAAGAGTGGAAGCATCGTCATTTGGAATATAGATACCGGGTTGTAACAAATCGAACCCGTATTTACGCCATTCGCTGCGTACCAGCTCTAATCGGGCAAAACGTAAAATAATTGGTTTATTTACATCTTTAAAAAACATACGAATAAAACGGATGGATTGAAAATTTTCAATTGAACCCACCTTTGCTTCCGGTGCTTTGATAGGTATTTTAAATTGGTACCATTTAATAGGTTTTGCTGTTCCATTTTTAATATTTTGCCCGGATGTAGAATATACATTGGTGATATAAGGGTTGCCCGGACTACCCACGCCCGGTGAAAAATCATCCGGTTTTAAGCTGATGTGATATTGATAATAACTTTCGGCAGTACTTAAATTGTTATCCCTGTTGATATCTTCTACGTTAGGAGTTAAAGTAGCGGATGTAGGATAACTTTCAGGTGATTGTTCAGTAGTGCGGGAGTTATTTTCCATACCATTGAAATTTTTATATCGTTCAAGTGTTTTTTTATTTTGAGAGTCGTAATCACTGCCGCGGAAATAATGAAAATCATCACCTGAAGGGTCTGCATTAATTCCACCGGGCAAAGCCATAGCTGCAGGTGTAACGCCAGCTGCCGTGGCTCTTGCTAGATAATCACTAAAAAACGCTTGTTCTGTTAGGCTTGTAGTGGCACCTAATCCATCCAAACCCACATCCTGAAAAGGGCGTTCAGCGGGATCATTATTAAATGTATTTAATTAGGGTTGCACAGCCGGCACCAAACCCCAGGCTGTAGAAACAGTAGTAGCAGGGTGAGCAGAGGTGGGCAATCCGTTTTCGGCAGCTTTATAATTATCACGTAAAATATCTTCGGAAACATTACCAATATCAAAATATAAATTACCTGAGGTATTTGGTCCATTAGGGTTGATTGTGCCATTATCACTGTTAAAGGGATCCATCACCCAAAACTGAATATACTCCACATTGGTTGCTTCAAAATCATTGGTTTGAATGGAACGCATGACTCCTGCCCAACGTTTTTCCGGGCTTTTTAATTTTCCATCCGTTTCCAATCCGGCTGATATTCCGGGAAGTGGTGCTGCATCATAGTTATAGGGCCCTCTTTCATTAGGATAATAGGCCATATCCAATGTAGCGATATTTGGAGGCAGACCATTTGGAATTGGTTTGTTAGGAAACACCTCTGTCTCCGGCACTTCACGCGAAAAGTTATTTGACATATCATTATCCGAAATGTTTGGAGGAGTTAATCCTGCGGTTTGGCGTAAAAACAAAGGGTCGATAACATACCAGGCTAATTTTGCCCGGTTGTATCCGAATGGCAGGCTGTCGGCTAAATTTCCTTCAGGGAATATTCCTGATTGACCTTGAGGGGTACTGGCAAGTGTCCAGGAGCTTTGCGACCGCAAGTCGATCGTAGTTTGACTTCCTTCAAAATCATCAATGTATGAATTCCCGCTTTTACCAATCGCTTTGCTATGCCCGGGAATAAGATAAGCATATTCCGCAGAGGCAGTGATGGTGCTCATTTCCTTGGTGTGAAGCAGCGGAACATGATCAATAAAACGAGTGAGGAAGGGTGCTTCTGTTCTATAATCACCATTCAGGCCCCATATTGTATTTGAAATAGCTTCATCGCCAATGTTTACTTTGTGTGTTAAGGGGCGTTCTGTCAAATTCATAATGGTACCACCAACATTAAAATCCTTATTGATCCTGTAATCCACATGCGATGCCAACAATGTTTTTTGTTGGATTGCAAACAAAGCATTACTCTCTAAAGCTATTTTTATTGGAGTTCCCGAATTTAAAATACCATCATTGATAATTTTAACCCGACCTAAGGTGTAATCAACTGTGTAATCAACGTTTTCGGTAAGCTTAACCCCACCTGCGGTAACGGTTACAGAACCTTGCGGAACATTAGGTGCCCCCAAAGAAATATCGGAGCTCGAATTGGATGAGTAAGTCCCTTTTAATTTGAAGCGGTTGAGCTGAGGAAATTGCTGTGCTTTAATTTTGGTAGAGTCATATAGCTGGTCAAAAACATAGCTGTTTGCCAGTGTACCTGAATTAAATTTTAATCGTAAAGCATCTCCAAAAGGCTCTACAACAGGAAATATTACACGGCCATTTGCAGAGTTGATAGTTACACCATCAATAAAATCGAAAACACCATCAGCAACAGGATCGTTCTGCTGATTAAGCCGGTCCAGGCTTAATACCTGAAGAAGTGTTTTACCATGAATATTTGTTTCAGACGCTGCAACAGGTAAATAGTTAACATCGGTACCTGTTTGCAGGTTATTATACAGAACATTTAATTTAAAATCTTTTGCAGTGATTTGAAAAGCCCCTAATGAATATACGTTTTTCATCATCAAATCCCACATAGGGTGTTTGGTATTGGTAGCAGTGCTTTTCAGCATTTTAGTGTACAATGCTTTAGGTGCACTAACACCACCATCGGCAAATTCACCAACCTGATACACGTGCCCATCAATGGTATATTGAAATGCCACCGAAACTGCCTGATCCGGATTTAATTGAGAATTTAAAGAAATATATCCCAGTTTGGGATTTAGCGTAAATTCAGTAGGTTGTAACCGTCTGGCAGAAGCAATTAACTCATAATTGACTGTTTGCAACATTGCAGGATAAACGACAGAGAGTTTTGAAACGGTTGTATTAACTGTTCTTATAACAGAGTCAGGGGAAATATGACTGTATAAATCATTTTGTCCGTTATAAGGCAAATCCGACCCAATAACCGCATCATGTATTGCCCCCATTTGATTGGCCGGTATATGAGGATTACCTTCGGCTAATTCGGAAAAGGCCACCACACTGCGAATATCAAGTGTAGCAGTATTTGTATTAGATATCCAAACTTCTATTCGATTAATATTGATTTGTGAATTAACAAATGGCAAACCTGATAGTGCTGAGTTAAAATGGTCGCGAAAATATTGTGCAAGAAAAAAGTGTTTGTTTGCTTCATAAGCATCGCCGGCTACTTCAAACTTGCTTACCTGTGCACCGCCTGTAACTTCCACCTCTGATTTTTTACCTTTTTGTTGTGATACTACACCGGTAACCATTAATTTACCAAACTGCAACTGCGTTTTTACTCCAAACAAAGTTTGACTACCAGTGATCAATGACCCTGTTAAAGGCATACTTACGTTACCTGCTTCAATTTTTTTAATAATATCATCATCATAACCAGTATATTCCAATTTCATTTGATTTTCGAAATCGAATGTAGCTTCTGTGTTGTAGCTGGTAGTTAATTTTAACTTATCTCCAATTTTACCAACCACATTTAATTGAATTCTTTCGTTAAAATCGAATGTATTTACTTTACGGTTTC
>JAHEYA010000407.1 GCA_023251855.1 Bacteroidota bacterium | reverse complement strand
AAGAAGGCCGGGATACTGTTGAAGCCAACCTTGAATTAGGTTTTGAAATGGATGAACGTGATTATGGGGTGGGTGCTCAAATTTTACGTGACTTAGGAATTACCAAAATAAGATTGATGAGTAATAATCCTAAAAAACGTGCTGGACTTATTGGATACGACTTAGAGATCGTTGAAAATATTGCTATTGAGATCGAATCCAACGAACATAATAAATTTTATTTGCAAACTAAACGCGATAAAATGGGACATACTTTAAAATTAGGGAAATAATCAGTTTAATTTAGAAAGTTTAATTTGGAAAATGAAAATCAAAAACGAAGACCACCTTTAACTTTTGAACTTTGAACTTTAAACTTTGAAACTTATTTTATGAAAATATCATTTAACTGGCTTAAAGAATACGTTAATACTGATCTTTCTGCTATTGAGGTTGGTAAATTATTAATTGATTGCGGACTTGAAGTTGAAAGTATTGAAACCGTTGAAACCATTAAAGGTGGGCTTACTGGGATGGTTGTTGGTGAAGTAATGACCAAAGAAAAACATCCTGATGCCGATTGTTTAAGTATTACTACTGTTGATATTGGAACAGGAACGTTGTTGAGCATTGTTTGCGGTGCAAGCAATGTAGCAGCCGGACAAAAAGTGGTAATTGCAACTATTGGAGCTATGTTGTATCCAAGTGCTGGTGAGCCTTTCGAAATTAAAAAATCTAAAATTCGTGGTCAGCTTTCTGAAGGAATGATCTGTGCCGAAGATGAAATTGGTTTGGGTACTTCTCATGAAGGTATTATGGTTCTTGAGCAAACAGCAAAAATTGGAACTACAGCAAAGGAATATTTTAAGGTAGAAGAAGATCATGTATTTGAAATCGGCTTAACGCCTAATCGTGTGGATGCTGCATCACATATGGGTGTTGCACGTGATCTGGCAGCTTTATTTAAAACTACAATTAAATTACCGGATATAACTAATTTTGAAATCGATAATTTAAATTCTAAGATTGCTGTTGTTGTTGAAGATTCAGCTGCTTGTCCACGATACTCCGGATTGACAATTTCAAATATATCAGTTGCCGAATCTCCGAAATGGCTTAAAAACAGGCTTAAATCAATTGGTGTTCGCCCAATAAACAATATTGTGGATGCTACCAATTATGTTTTACATGAGTTAGGTCAGCCGATGCACGCATTTGATGCTGATAAAATTGATGGACAAAAAGTAATTATCAAAAAAATTGCTGATAAAACAAAATTCAAAACATTAGATGAAGTAGAGCGTGAGCTGTCTTCAGAAGATTTGATGATTTGTAATTCCACTTCTCCAATGTGTATTGCCGGAGTTTTTGGTGGTATGGATTCCGGTATTTCTGAAAAAACAAAATCTATTTTTTTAGAAAGTGCATATTTTAATTCGGTTTCAATTCGCAAATCATCGAAACGACATGGCTTAAAAACCGATGCTTCCTTTCGTTATGAACGAGGCGCTGATCCAAACATCACTGTTTTTGCATTGAAACGAGCTGCTTTATTAATAAAAGAAATAGCAGGAGGTGAAATTTCATCAGAACTGATTGATGTGTATCCGAAAAAAATCGAGAATGTAAAAATCCCGTTTTCTTATGCCAAATGTGAGCGTTTAATTGGTAAACAGTTAGAAATGGATACCATTAAATCAATTTTAACTTCTCTCGAAATTGAAATTGAACATGAAGGTAATGATGCGTTATTACTTTCCGTTCCGCCATTTAAAGTGGATGTAACCCGCGAACAGGATGTAATTGAAGAAGTGCTTCGTATATATGGATATAATAATATTGAGATACCAACTACACTAAATTCTTCCATTCAATTTACTGAAAAACCGGATAAAGAAAAAACACAATATGTTATTTCTGAAATGCTATCTAATACAGGTTTTTCGGAAATAATGTGTTTGTCACTTACAAAATCTGAATACGCTTCAAGATTGAAATCAATGGATGAAACTAAAAGTGTTTTAATGATGAATCCTTTAAGTACTGATTTAAATGCACTACGTCAAACCTTTTTGTTTAGTGGATTAGAAACAATCGTATTTAATCAAAATAGAAAAAATGCTGATCTGAAATTATATGAATTTGGTAAAACCTATCTGGCAATAAAAAAGGAAGAAGGAACTAAATATATTGAAACAAAACATTTATCACTGTTTATTACCGGCTGTAAACAATCAGAAAACTGGAATGTAAAAAATGACGTGGTGAATTTTTATACTCTGAAAGGCATTGTGGAGGCTGTTTTAGGAAGATTAGGAATTGCTAATTTGAAATTAGCTGAACTCAATACTGATTTATTTTCGCAAGGTTTAAGCTTTAATCAGAATAAAAAAACACTGGTTGAATTTGGAACAGTTTCTAAATCCATATTAAAATCAATGGATATCAAACAAGAAGTTTTTTATGCAGATTTTAATTGGGATACAATTCTTGAATGTTTGAAAAATGTTAAAATTACTTATACGGAAGTGCCTAAATTTCCTGAAGTTAGACGGGATTTGGCTTTGCTGATCGATAAAACAATTAAGTTCGAACAATTGGCACAATTGGCTTACCAATCAGAAAAAAATATGTTGAAAGATGTCAACCTGTTTGATGTTTATCAGGGAGATAAATTACCAACCGAAAAAAAATCCTATGCACTAAGTTTTACTTTGCAGGATGAAACTGCCACACTTACTGATAAACAGATAGAAAAGATAATGGAGAAGTTGGTAAAAACCTTTCAGGAAAAGGTGGGAGCGGAGATAAGATAAATCACTACGAATTACGAATTTTATCGAATTACGAATCGTGTAGTATTCGTAATTCGATAAAATTCGTAATTCGTAGAACCTTTAAAATCGTTCCAACTTCGAAAAAAAGAAATCTCCTTCAATTTGTGCATTCTCATCACTATCAGAGCCATGTACAGCATTTGCAGAAATTGATTTAGCATATAGTTTCCGAATAGTTCCTTCAGCTGCTTTGGTTGGATCAGTTGCACCGAT
>JAHEYA010000406.1 GCA_023251855.1 Bacteroidota bacterium | reverse complement strand
TACAGCTGACCCTAACAGAAAAAATTCTATTATTACTTCTTTTAACCGAAATTTTGCAAAACGTAATGATGGTAATCCGAATACACATGCCTTTGTTGCATCTCCCGAAATAGTTACTGCACTTGCACTTGCAGGTGACCTGACTTTTAATCCACTCACTGATTTTTTAACAAATGCGAAAGGGGAAAAAATAAAATTAAAAGAACCTGAAGGAATAGAAATGCCTGTAAAAGGCTTTGCTGTTGAAGATGCAGGTTATCAAGCTCCTGCAAAAGATGGCAGCAATGTGAATATTTTGGTATCACCTACCTCTGACCGTTTACAATTATTAGATCCATTTACAGCCTGGGAAGGTATTGATGTAAAAGGTTTAAAGCTACTTATCAAAGCCAAAGGAAAATGTACTACCGACCATATTTCAATGGCAGGACCATGGTTAAAATACCGTGGACATTTAGATAATATCTCTAACAACATGTTGATAGGTGCTATCAATTCATTTAATAATAAAACGGATAATGTAAAAAATCAATTAACCGGTGAATATGATGCTGTACCTGCTGTTCAACGTGCTTATAAAGCCAAAGGAATTGGTTCAATTGTAGTTGGTGACGAAAATTATGGTGAAGGTTCATCTCGTGAACATGCAGCTATGGAACCTCGTTTCCTTGGTGTTCGTGCGGTATTGGTAAAATCATTTGCACGTATTCACGAAACAAATCTTAAAAAACAAGGCATGTTAGGACTCACTTTTGTTGATAAAGCAGACTATGATAAAATAAAAGAAGATGACTCTATTGATATAAATGGTTTAACTTCATTTACTCCGAATGTACCATTAACACTGGTATTAAACCATGCTAACGGAAGCAAAGATGAAATAAAAGTAAACCATACTTATAACCAGCAACAAATTGAATGGTTCAAAGCTGGTGGTGCTTTAAATATTATCCGTGCAGGGGTGAAAGCTTAAATAAGTTTAAAGTTTGAAAGTTTCTAGTGTTATGTTAAATGTAAGATGTGAAATGGAAAATGTGGGTTTGAGCTTTGCGATTGACTTTTAACCATCTTACATCTGCCATTTTACATTTAACATATCACTAGTTTCAACTATTCAAACTTTTTGAAAGGATTGAGATAAGGGAAGATCGCTACAGTTTTTATTACTGTTCGTATCAATTGATACGCTGCCCATCGTTTTAATTTTGCAGTCCATTGATTTTTTTGTTGCTTTTGGGTGATCTCTTCACAACCTGTTTCAATAAGAGATTTGAAGTGAGTTTGAAGTGATTGTGAAAAATTTTTATCGAGTACATCTACATTTAATTCAACACTTCCATAAGCACTCAGAAGGTTCAAATTAAAAGAACCTACCGTTGACCATGTATCATCCACCAAAGCTATTTTGCCATGCAATACTGATTTTTTCCATTCATAAATTTTTATTTCATTTCGAAAAAGCAGATCGTAAAGCCATTTTGTTGCTGATTGAAAAACAGGAACGTCAGATACACCGGCCAAAATCAGATGAACTTCCACTCCACGTTTTCGTGCATTTAACAACGCTTTTCTCAATTTTGTACCCGGTAAAAAATAACTTCCGGTTATATAAATAGAGCTTTTTGCATTTTTTATTGCATTTAAATAACTGGTGCTGATCTGATTTTTTCGTCTCAAACGGTCGTTCTGTCTAACTCTTACATTTATGTTCTTTTCAATTTTAGAATGATTTTCAATTTGTATTTTTTTCTTTCTCCTTAGTTTTCTCCCGTATATCTGTTGACATATTTTGTTGAGTTCTTCACAAACTTGCCCCTCCAAAAAGATGGCATAATCAAGCCAAGGTGGCTCTGTAGAGGAACCATGATATTTATTGGCAATATTTATTCCACCAACAAGTGCTGTTTTTTTATCTGCAACTATTACTTTATGATGCAATCTTCTACCAAAAAAAATATTCTGAGAAGAAAAAAAAGGCGAGAAAAAACGCAGATTAATTCCGGCTGAACGTAAATCATTTACAAATTTTCGGGAAAGAGAATGAGAACCAAAACCATCCAACATGATGAATACATCAACACCACGAGAGGCAACTTCCTTCAATACTTTAGCGATACGAATACCTGTTTCATCTTCATCAAAAATATACGTTTGAAATTGTATGGTTTGTGTAGCCGACCGGATAAGCGTTTCAAGAGAGTCAAAATAATCATTGCCACTATGAATCAATCTTACATGATCTGCCTGATGGAGTTCTTCAGATTTATGAAGATTTCTTTTAAGTAGTTTGATGTTCATTAGAAAAAAATGCCAGAAATCAGGCAGAAGCCTACCCCGGCATACGAGCTATTTGCTTTTCCATGGTTTTGATCTGCTTTACCAATTCTTCTGATTTTGGTTTCAAAGCTTTGGCTTTTCTGAAATAGTCTTTTGCTATTCTATTTTGAGTACGTTGTATTTCAAGTGAACATAATTGAAGATAGGCTGTTGCTAATGCTTCTTTATCGGAGATGCCCGCTTTTACGGCTTCTACAATGGTTAAACGAGCTTGTTTGTGGTCGCCCTTTTTGAGTTGAATAAAACCTAATTGCAATAGGTTTTCTCCTTTCATATTGCCAATAATAGTTGATTTAGTATTTAAACTTTTGCGGATATTACTCTCGGCCGCAGACAAATCATCAGATACCATAGCCAAATTACTTTGCAACATATAATATCCTGAACGTACCGGTTTAAACAGCAAACGAGGAAATTTGATCTTCTTAATGTATTTAACTGCGGTTTCTACTTCACCATCTGCAACAGCTTCTTGTACAATACGCATTGTACCTAGCATGAAATATAATACCAATGAAAAAGCTGCAAGTATGTAGCATATCCAGGCAGTTATCACATCAAAATAAAGGTGAGACAAAATGCCCAGAACAACAAGTGCAACAATAAATTGTAAACGATATAAAATATAAAAACGTAAAAATTTCATAACTGATTTGTTTTAAGACCTCCTCCCAAACCTCTTCTTATGCTCCTTC
>JAHEYA010000405.1 GCA_023251855.1 Bacteroidota bacterium | reverse complement strand
TGATGAAATTGAACTTATTTAATTTTTAAATTATCATTCGTTAAATTGTCAAATTAATAGTTCTGTTATGATAAAAAAAATAATGTATTTGTCAGTTATATTGATGTTTTCAGTACACACTGCGTCTGCTCAAAAAAATGTAATTGAAAAAAGCGAGGATCAGATAAAAATGTTTAACGCTCAACAACTTTTTTATTCAGGTGCATATGCTGCAGCAATGAATGTTTATACTGATGTTCTTAAAAGCAGACCTAACGATGCAAACATTATTTTCCATATTGCTGAATGTCTTTTTGGCATTGCACAATATACCCAGGCCCTTGACAATGCAAAAAAAGCTAAAAGCATTGATCCTAAAGCAAATGAAAATATCTCATTATTACTTGGGAAATTATATTTCATGGATGGGAAATTAGATGATGCACTTGCTGAATTTACCGCTTATAAAACCTTAGTGGGCGAGGGTAAAAAAGCAAAAGAAAGTGATATTGATGTGTTCATTTCTCAGGTTACAAAAGCCAAAGATTTGATGTCAAAACCGGTTAATGTAAAAATTGAAAACGTTGGTGATGTAATTAACTCGGAATATGACGACAAAAACCCTTCCATCACTGCCGATGGTAAAACAATGATCTTTACTTCAAGACGTCCCGGCAGGTCTAGCGCACTGGATGTAGAAGGTGATAAAAAATACTTTGAAGATGTATATATTGCAAGATGGGATTCTATCAAAAAGAAATGGATGGATTCTGAATTACTTCCCGGTGCTATTAATACCGAAGGACACGATGCCTGCACAAGTATCGCTCCGGATGGAAAAACTATATTTGTTTATAAAAATGACATGGAAGGCGAATCAAGAGGCGGAGATATCTACTCTTCTAAAATAAGCTCTTCCGGTAAATGGGGGCTGCCTAAATCAATGGGTTCTCCAATAAATACAACTTATTTTGAAGGTGGTGCCTGTATTTCTCCTGATGGGAATTCTATTTATTTTGTGAGTGAACGCCCTACCGGTTTCGGTCATGCCGATATTTATATGTCTAAACGTAATGCTAAAAAAGATTGGGATGTTCCTGTTAACCTTGGCCCGGATGTAAACTCAGCAGAAGATGAAGGTGGGATTTTCTTGGCTCCTGATGGAAAAACATTATTCTTTAGCTCCAATGGAATGAATTCAATGGGTGGATATGACCTTTTTAAAACTGTGAATGAAAATGGTAAATGGTCGAAACCGGTTAATTTAGGTTATCCTATCAATACTCTTGATAATGATATGAGTTTAACCTTGTCGGTGGATGCACAAACTGGCTACTTTACCAGTGATAGAAAAGGTGGTTTGGGCGATCTTGACCTTTATAAGATAGATCTTTCCAATTATCCTGTTCTTGAAAAAGATATGAAACGTAAAGCTGTAGATTCTCTGGCTATCTTAAAAGGAACTGTGTTTAATGCCAAAGATGGTAGTGCAATGGAAGCGGAAGTGGTAATTTTTAGCGAAGCAGGTGTAAAAATTGGAAGCACTAGAGCAAGTGCCGGCAGTGGCGACTACTTTATTACACTTTTATCAGGAAAAACATACCAGGTAAAAATTGAATTGGAAGGTTACAAACCTATTGATGAAAAAGTAGAAATTAAATCTGCTAAAGAAGGTGCTACAATTGTAGTGAAACACTATTTATTATACAAACAATAAAAGTACTTTTTGTTATACTAAATGGCAAATGGAATATTCCATTTGCCATTTTTGTTTCCTCACCATTTTACTTTCTCTTATCTCAATTTAACCAATCTTTTCCTGTAAACCAGTTCGTTTTTTCGGCTAATTTCTACTAAGAGCTCACCTGTACAAGCTTTAACAATGGTTTCATCTAAAGTTATATCCTGCATTATTTTTGCATCAAGAAAAACAACTTTCTTAAAAATGTTTTGTCCTAATTGATTGTATAACACCAATGTATAATAATCTGACTCTTTTGCGAGTAATGAGAGTGTTGCATTCTCTCTAAACGGATTTGGAAATGCTTTAACTTCAAAAACAATCTCCTCAACTGATTGGGCAGCAGTTGTGATCTGTTGAAGATCCATGTAATAAAGCTTTTGTCCCACACCTGAAGACAATTCATCAGTAATATAAAGCTCATGATCGGAGATAAAACAAATTCCCTCTTTTTGTGTCAAACCTCCTGAAAAATTAAATTGTTGAACAGTACCTGAAAAGAAATGGTTCCCACTAAAATTTGAAATAACCAACATTTACTATAGCCCAACAAAATTAATTTACTCCTATCAGGACTAATATCTGCCGAAGTAATTGAATAGGAAATAAACGGGCCTGGCCCGGTATAAAAGCTGTCTATCAATTCGGCAACATACGTTCCTGGAACTTTGGGAAGTTTATACAATTTTGTATAACCACTATACGGATCTGACCTGTCTTTCGAAAATAAATAAAGTGAATCATGAAAAGCAATCATTGCCTCCATATCAAAATTTTTTAATGGATTTGCCGGAGGAAAAGCAAATTGGTTTGAATATGTAAAATTAATTTCTTGAGGAATAACACTATCTCCGGTTATATTAGAGGGAGCCGGAATTTTATATATTTTTAAATCCTGCCTGTCATTTAAATTATTTCCAAAATCACCGATATAAAAATTACCCACAGAATCACGTGTAAGGTCTTCCCAATCAATGTTTGGTACATTTAAAATTTTCAATGTCCGAAGCAATGTTCCTGTTGAATCAAAATTATATAACTTGGGTTCTCCCCCACTATCGTTATGTGACCATATATTATTTCGGTTTATGGTTTCTAATCCTGATGACTCATTAAGTACTGAAGGTAATGTGGCTTTTACTGAAATATTAACAGTTTGAGATTGTATAGTGATTACAATAAGCTGCAACCAAAAAATTAATATAAATCTGGAAAATTTATTAGGGTGTATTACCATATTCAAATGGTCTAGCAATAATGAATTATAAACTACTGATATGTAAAATGTAAAATGGCAAATGTAAGATGGTTAAAAGCCA
>JAHEYA010000404.1 GCA_023251855.1 Bacteroidota bacterium | reverse complement strand
TGAAATGGTTAGACCGGCAGATGCAAATGGATTGGGAGCTGCAGTACCAAATATTGTTTTAAAAAAATTATGCGAATCGAATAACGGCAAAAAATAAATGCATAAAGTCTTATAAATGATTAATCCCATGAAATCATCGCAAACCAATAAAATAAGTTGGATAAGCAGACGATTGTTGGTGCTGCTTTTCACATTTGTTTTTTCGGTATTTTCTAACTTCCTTACTTCAGAAAAACTTTTTGGTGCTGAACTATCCCTTTCCGGCTGCAATGGTTTTTCTTCTTCATTTTCAAATATGACATTGGATTCTTGTACCGGCACCATGTGTTTTACAGCGACATTAAATGCAAGCGGAATGCACGGCACCTGCGACTGGCAAGTTGATTATGGTGACGGAAGCACCTACCAGACTTCTACCGGAGGATCAGGTTCTGTTTCACAAACTTTTAATTTATGTCACACCTACACTACTTCCGGAACTTTTGTGCTTACTCTGAGTATAACTCCAGCGCACAATATTTGTGCGTATCAATATAATATAGTGATCCCTGTTCATGGTGCCACATTTACCGGGAACAATGTATGTGCAGGTAATGCTACTGTATTTAATGCTACTTCAGTTGGGTCAGTTAGTTCATGGAACTGGAATTTCGGAGATGGAACTACTTCTACTTTGCAAAATCCAACACACATCTACTCAGCACCTGGTACATACAACGTAACATTAGTAGCTGCAAGTACTTGCAATGATACTATCCATCAGGTTGTAATTGTGTATCCAATTCCCGTTGCAAATTTCAGCCTTGTTAATCAGTGTTTTGGAGCACCAGTTTGTTTTACAGATTCTTCAACCGTATTAACAGGTTCTATAGCCACATGGAACTGGGATTTTGGAGATCCTTCATCCGGAGCAGCCAATACTTCGGCCTTGCAAAACCCATGTCATACTTTTACTGCACCTTCGCCTTCAACTTTTATTGTGACTCTTTTTGTTATTTCAGATCATGGTTGTCAAAGTCCGCCACAAGTTTCTTTACCGGTTTCACCTTATCCGATACCAGTTGCAGCATTTAGCTCTGTTGCTGTTTGTTTAAATTCTCCGACAACTTTTACAGATGCTTCAACAACAAATCCTATTACCTGGGCTTGGAATTTTGGTGATGGAGGTACTTCTGTTTTACAAAACCCATCTCATTTATATACAAATGCCGGTATTGATACGATAACATTAATTGTTACCACAAATCATGGATGTAAGGATACAGTGGCTCATCCAACAGTTATTAATCCTAATCCTGTTGCTCTTTTTTCGGATTCAGCACAGGGATGCTCACCTGTAATTAAACAATTTATTAATTTATCCACAACCAGTGCCGGACAAATTATTAGTACTGTTTGGAATTTCCCGGGTGGAACTCCAGTATCAGATGCTACTTCCGGCATGGATCCTTCACAAATAATTACATATAACACTCCTGGAACTTATGATGTATCTATAATTACAACAAATACTTTTGGCTGTAAAGATACTTTGCTGTATACTCAATACATCCATGTATATGGATGGCCGGTGGCAGATTTTTGTGTTACTCCTCAGAGTGCAACCATTCATGATCCAACTTTTTATTTTTGCAAACTTTGGTCACCTGATGTTGCAACATGGTCATGGAATTTCGGTGACGGAACAATTGATGTTACAAATACGAACCCCGTTCACTCCTATTCAAGTTCTGTAACAAACAATGATTTTTACAATTTTAAACCTAGCGTAACGGTTTCAACTATACATCGCTGTCGTGATTCAATATCTAAATCAATAGATGTAATCCCTGAATTTACTTTCTTTATTGCAAATACGTTTACACCAAATAAAGATGGTATCAATGATTTTTATTACGGAAAAGGAGTTGGAATAAAAAAATATGATATTATGGTATTCGATCGTTGGGGCAACCTCATCTGGCAATGTGATCATGAAGGAAAAAACACAGATTGGGATGCATGGGGCCAGGAAGGAATGCCTTCATCATGTAAATGGGATGGCATAGTGCAGGGTGGTGGTTTGGATATGAGTGGTTTTGGTGGCCAAGTATCACAAATAGATGTATATGTTTGGAAGGTGAAACTTACTGATGTTTTTGATATAAACCATCGTTATATGGGAATTGTAAATATTGTAAGATAAGCCCATTAAGGTACAATACTTTTTCTCATGAACCATTGCTATAACAAATATCTGTTTTTTATTTTCTCTCTTTTTCTTTGCTTCACCTTTTCCTGCTATAGTCAGAGTTCATCACTACCTCCTCAAAAACAATATGTAAAAATTGAGGTAGGACATCATATACTTAACTGTCCGGAACTTCCAAAAAATCTAAAAAAGAAGTTGATGGCACTCAACGGAATAAATGATTATCAAGCGAATACCGTAACAAGTTGTATCACCTTCACTATTCCAATAGGTGTAACTACCTCAGTGGAAATTGTAAACATGGCTGTAAACTCTGCATTTCCTGTAAAAGATGTAAACGTTTCCATATCTGACAAATCGTTCGAAAAACAATAAAAATGTTACAATTAAAAACAATATTGAAATTTTTAACAGTATTGTGTCTGTTTGTGCTGACAAGCTTTTTGCACGCACAAACCAGTAATTCATGTACAAAATTTACTTTTCAAAGAACCTTTGTAGCACCCGATATGAATGGCGGATTATCCATGGCGCTCTGCACTGATAGTGGTTATGTTGTAACAGGACAGCATGGGCTTGCCGGTGCAGGCGCTTGTGATGTGTATGTTTATAAAAGAAATAAATGTGGGGAGATCGTTTTTTTTAACACCTATGGTAATGCCATATCAGAAGGTGGAAAATGTATTAAACAAACAACCGATGGAGGATTTATTATTTCCGGACATTCAGATACAGGCACATTATTACTAAAAATTGATAGTCAGGGAAATTTAGTATGGACACAATTATATTCGGGTTTTATTGCAATGTATGTTCAGCAAACTACAGATGGGGGTTATGTATTTGGC
>JAHEYA010000403.1 GCA_023251855.1 Bacteroidota bacterium | reverse complement strand
TGGTCAAAGCACCACTTTAACAGGGCCTTCAGGAGCAACCTCTTACCTCTGGTCACCAGGAGGTCAAACTACTCAAAGTATTACTGTAACCCCATCCACAACTATTACTTATACCTGTATTGCCAGTGGTGTTTGTGGTTTCAAACAAACATTGACCAAAACTATTACTGTAAATCCACCACCTACGATCACTGTAAATTCACCAACTATTTGTGGCGGTCAAAGTGGTACGCTTACTGCGAGCGGAGCTACTACTTATACATGGAGTACGGGTGCTACAGGAGCTTCCATCAATGTAAATCCATCCGCTACCACAACCTATACTGTTACAGGAACTACAAGCGGTTGTACCAATACAGCTACTGCTACTGTAGTGGTGAATCTTGCTCCTACCATGGTAAATCCACCAACACCATCTCCAAGTAATTGCAATCAGTCTACAGGATCATTAACAGGAGCTACTTTCAGCGGTTCCAATACATTAACGTATTCATGGACTAATTCAAGCAATACCGTTGTTGGTACATCTGTAGACCTGCTTAATCAACCGGCAGGTACTTATAATATTACAGTAACAGACCCTACGGGATGTGCTTTTGTATTTGGTCCATATAGCATTGTTAACCCTTCTGCACCACCCCCTCCTACCATTACAGCGAATGATACCACCGTATGCATTGGTAGTCCTATTGTGTTAACTGCAAGTTCATCGGCATCAAATCCAACCTATACCTGGACAGGACCTAACAGCACTGGTAACCAGCCAACGTTAACAATACCAAGTGCAACACCTGCTGATTCAGGGCCGTATGCAGTTACAGTGACATCAAACAATTGTACAGGTGCGGCTGCAATAGTTAATGTGGTGGTATTACCTCCACCATTCGTGGATGCCACTAATGCTTCAAGTGGTACAATGTGTAGCGGAAATACTATTTATTTAGTTTCAACCGGTGGTGTTTCTTATTCGTGGACAGGACCGAATTCATTTAGTTCAAATGCACAAAATGTTGCATTCACAAATGCAACAACAGCAATTAATGGAATCTATACTGTTTCTGTAACAGATGCAAATGGTTGTGTTGGAACAGATACTACACTCATCAATATATCTCAAACACCTGCACAAGTAGTAGCTTCTGACTTTTCAACCTGTAGTGGAGCACCTTTAAATTTAGTGGCCTCGGGCACCGGAACAATAAACTGGTATAGTGATGCCGCTTTAACAAATTTAGTACAGGGCAACAGCAGCACCTATACTCCTACAATACCTGATGCTACTACCGCTGTTTATTATGTTGTTGCAACAAATAATGGCTGTACCAGCCAGATAGCTGTTGTAAATGTAAGCAACTTTAATATCAATGCAGTTGCAAGTGCTGATGTAATGACAGGCTACGTTCCAATAACAGTTAATTTTACCAATTCAAGTACCGGTGTTGATGGAAGTGATAATTATCTTTGGGTTTTTGGAGATTCAACAATAGCCACAACTTATGATGCCTCACATTACTATACCACTGGCGGTCACTTTAATGTGATGCTGATTATCACTGAAACAACCAGCGGATGTGTTGATACTGCAATTCTCAATTGTTTTTATGATGATGTTTCCATATTGGTAATGCCTAACATTTTTACACCCAATGGTGATAATATTAATGATATATATACGTATACCGGGCATGGAATTAAAACATTTAAGATTGATATTTTCGACCGATGGGGAATAAAAATGCATCATTGGGATTCATTAAGCGGTGCCTGGGATGGCAGAACTAATACGGGAGCTGCTGCATCTTCCGGAACGTATTTCTATATTCTAGAGGCTACTGCCTACGATGGGAAAAATTTTGATTTGCATGGCGCCTTTCAGCTGGAAAGATAAATTAATTTTGATCTGAATTTATTAAAAAGCAATCCCGATAATTAAGGATTGTTTTTTTTTGCCGAAAATAATTCTTAAATTGTAGTCCTAAAAGTTAAAAAAAAATGAAAATGAAAAAATTTTATTTAAGCTTATTTGCGATTATTTCATCTGCTATTTGTATCGCACAAACCAGCCTTATTAATACAGGCGCTACTTGGAAATACATAGATAATGGCACTGATCAGGGAACCACCTGGACAAGTGTTGGGTTTAATGATGCTTCATGGGCAAGTGGGATCTCCCAGTTAGGTTATGGTGATGGTGATGAAGCAACAGTGGTAAGTTATGGTGCAAACTCATCGGCAAAATATGCTACTACCTATTTCAGAAACGTAGTTGCTATCACCAATTCTTCTCAATACGTGAACTATACATTGAAAGTGAAAAGAGATGATGGAATTATTGTATATGTAAATGGTGTTGAAGTATTCCGTGATAATATGGGAACAGGAGCTGTACCTTATAACAATTATGCGGCCAGCACCTGCTCTGATGATGGGAATACCTGGCTTACCGCTAACATAGCCTCAACAGCTTTTGTAAACGGGAACAATACAATTGCTGCTGAAATTCATCAGGCAAACGGAAGCAGCTCCGATATTTCATTTGACCTTCAATTGATAGGAAATACCACTTCCTTACCTGTTGGCCTAAAGGATATCAGGTGGGGCAGCCAAAGTGATCCATTAAACGGGCTTACAGTTACCTGGAGCAACAATGGTTCAGGAGATTCTATTCAATGGGGTTATACAACAAATTTTGAGCAAGGAAAATATAGCGGAACAAGAAGAAATGCAAATGCAACTAGCAACTATTTCTTTAAATATGTCTTTACATCAGCACAAGCCAATTCAACTATTTATTATAAACTTTATGATTCAAATGTAAATGCCTGGAGCGGCCAATTTACATATAATACGGCCCCTCCGGTAAACACCGGTACTTTTTGTTTTTTGGCAGCAGGCGATAGCCGCTCTGATATGGGAACCTGGGCACAGATCGCAAATTTAGCACATTCAAAAAATGCCGATTTTACAATTTATAATGGTGATATCGTAAGTGATGGCGAGTCGAATACGGATTGGGATGATTGGTTCTCCAACGGAAATCAATTTATA
>JAHEYA010000402.1 GCA_023251855.1 Bacteroidota bacterium | reverse complement strand
CCATGTATTCACTCGTGCTCCAGAAAGTAAGTCCATCAGGGTCAAGAGCAGTTTGAGCATAATCACCAACTCTGTTTACACCACCGGTTTGTGAACCAGAGCCCGCAATTGCAACAGCTTCAGTAACCGGCAATGTGCCAAGCGGGTCGCATGTTCTTCTACCAGTATAATAAATGCCGGGGTAAACAGAACTTGAATTTGATTTTATATAGCTCAATCCTATTGAACCATTATTATCCATTGCTATTGAACCTATCCAACGGGTGCTTGCATCGGGTGCGTAAATACCTTCCTGATACATTGACCAAACACCGGTATGAGAGTTTTGGCGTAGTTCAGCCCATTTGATACTTCTTTGAGTAGAATTGATTTTTACTCCCCAGTTCAATACAACAGTATTGTAGCCATTCCATTGTTTAAATTGAGCTCTGTACATACAAACACCAACAATACCATCTAATTTCTGACTAGTACCCGGTTGTGAAACATCATCCCAATTAGGGTCAGAAGTAGTTTCAAATGCAGCAGTTGGAATATTAGCAGCTAAAGTGATGGTTGCTGTTGGTGTTGCGGGTGTCCAGTTAACTGCCATTTTGTATATATTAATAGCATCATTATAACCACTTCCCCAGCCGTTATCAGAGTATGAAAAAATCGGACAAGGTGTTCCGGCAGGAGGTAAGGTGCCATCAGCAGCATCACCGGCAAGTGGTACAAAGAAATATCCTGATTTTGGTGGATAGTATGATACATTTACAGAACGTGCACCGGGAGTACCTGCAAGCATAGCAGCTCTTTCAAAACAAAATACTTTTTGAGTATTTTGATTGGAGGTCATATAATATCCATCTTGCCAAACACAAAATTTCAGATAATCAGGAAAATCAGGTGATACATAAGTATAGGTGTAATAGGATCCTGTTGGGTCATTGGAGGTTGAAACTGCTATAAATATTTTGTTATCAGAACTGGAACCAAATTGAGCAAGGAACCAACGATCGGCAGCTTTATCATACATTACAATCGGGTCACCGGCATTTGAGGTAGCGGGAGACCAAAGATCTCCTAACGTACCTGTAAGCATATTTGCGCCAGTAGTTTTATTATATATTTTAAAAGTGGTGGAGTTAATCATTTGAACATAATGATTCGGCCCCACTGCACCTGATGGATCTAATGGTCGGAATCCACTTGCATTTAGTCCGGGCCAGTTGGCTCTTGTAGGAAGGGAAGGAACAGTTCCCATTTCTTTTTGAATTGAGTTTTGGTCGTTGCCATAAGCAATTCCATCTTTTGATGTTTTGCGAAACTTTGGTTTTGCACGATGTTCACGATCCTCAGATTCCTCAGCATGATCATAAAATTTGTTTTCATCTACAGGTTTTTCTGCGAATATTTCTCTTATTGGTCTGGTAACATGAAACTCAGAAGCTATTACAACATTTGTTTTATTAGTTTGAGCGAAAAGCGGCATTAAGGCACTTGACATTAGGATTGTACAGATTTTTTTCATTTTAATTAGTCTTGGATGTTGATTTGTATTTAGTTTTATATTCTGTAAAAAGTGTTTGTAAAAGAAATTTATTTTAATAATTTGGTTTTTTAAAGCCGGGCAAATATAATTTCGTATGTGAAAGGCAGCCAAACAAAATTTTCTCTAACTGTAGGAGTCTGACACTTTTTAAATCTTGGTACGATTGTCTGTTTTTATGATGATAATTTAGAATTAAATTCTGTATAAAGCTTTATTATCAAGATAAATACTTGAAAAATCTAATTTTGCCGGAGTTGCGAAAAAAGCCTTAATTTTATATCCTCAAAAAAACATATTCACATTTTGAATGTTAATAAGGTGAAAAGGTATATACTCTCATTAGTCATCCTGCATCTTACATTATATAGTGCGGTTGCTCAACCTGCAAGCTGGTTTCCAAAAGGTGTTGGTGGAGGAGGTGCTTTATTCTCACCAAGTATTAATCCGGCAAACGATAATGAGTACTATATTGCTTGTGATATGAGTGAACTGTTTCATACTACTGATTTCGGGTTTTCCTATTCACAATTAAATTATTCGCAATTTATAGGAGGTCATAATTCAAGAATGTGTTTTACCTCAACACCTAATCTTTTATTCAACATCAGTTATCCCGATCCGGCACAAGTGGCTATACCTGTAAAAAGCATTGATAATGGAGCAACTTGGACTCCACTTGCCGGGAATCCGGATGCAACTTCGGATGTTTACACACTGCATGTAGATTATGCCGATCCAACCAAGATTATTATTTCATCATTTAGTAATATCTATTTTTCAAGTACTGGAGGAACAACTTTTACTTCAATACACACCTGTATAAATAATGGAGCAGGAAATATTTTGGGTGGTGTTTTTTTTGATGGAATGAACATCTATATAGGTACTAATGACGGAGTGCTTGTATCCAGTAATGGTGGTACTTCCTGGAGTACTGCAACTATTACCGGCATACCTGTTACTCAGGCAATTTTTTCTTTTGCAGGAGCAAAAGTTGGCGGTACAACACGTTTTTTCTGTGTAACAGGAACAGCAGCAAATATGTATGTGGGTTTACAAGGTAGTGATTACAATGGTTTTATGGCAGGTGTTTATTCCTGTGATTTTGGATCAACTCAATGGCTTGCAAAAATGAGCGGTATCACAGTAGGAACCGATTATCCGATGTTTGTTGATATGGCTGAAAATGATATCAATACTGCTTATCTCGCAGGAAGTAATTCAAGTTCGAATCCCAATATTATGAAAACTATCAATGGTGGAGGTGCTTGGACGCATGTATTTAATACCGTTAATAATCAGAATATAATCACCGGTTGGAGTGGTTACCAAGGTGATAAAGATTGGAGCTGGGGTGAATGTCCGTTTGGTTTTGATGTGTCATCAACAAATAAAATGAAGTAATTTTTGGTGATTTCGGATTTTGTCATAAAACCAACGATGGCGGAACAACCTGGAAACAGGCGTATGTTGACCCCTTAGACCAACATCCTGCTGCCACTCCAACACCAAAAAAGCAAGACT
>JAHEYA010000401.1:2530-3067 GCA_023251855.1 Bacteroidota bacterium | reverse complement strand
CGCCATTGCCTCTACAACAGGCACAGCACGGGGTAATACACAAGGATCGTGTCTTCCTTTACCCATCATTTCAACTGCTTCACCCTTTGAATTTATTGTATCCTGCTTTTGCATTATTGTTGCTACCGGCTTAAATGCAACCTTAAAATAAATATCTTCACCATTGCTGATACCACCTTGTATTCCACCTGAATGATTGGTTTTTGCATGTATCCCTCCCTCTCCTTTTGTCACTTGAAATATATCATTATGCTCACTACCCTTCATTTTTACTCCTTCAAATCCACTTCCAAATTCAAAACCTTTTACCGCATTTATACTTAACATTGCTTTTCCAAGATCGGCATGAAGCTTATCAAACACAGGTTCTCCAAGTCCTACAGGTACTTTTTGAATCACACATGAAATTACTCCACCAATGGTATCCCCTGCTTTACGAACTTGCTCTATCTTCTGAATCATTGTATCGGCAATCAATTCATCCGGACAACGTACAACAGTTGAATCTATTTTACCAAGATCTAAATGATGATAATC
>JAHEYA010000401.1:0-2520 GCA_023251855.1 Bacteroidota bacterium | reverse complement strand
CTTTTATTAATTTAATTTCCCCTACCTGCGAAGTATAAGCATTAATAGTAATTCCCGATTGTTTTAAAATTAATTTTGCAATCGCACCACCCACAACTCGACTTACAGTTTCTCGTGCTGATGAACGCCCTCCTCCTCTATGATCTCTTATTCCATACTTCGCATCATACGTATAATCTCCATGAGATGGACGATAAACATCCACATTATGATCGTAATCCTTTGGTTTTTGATTTTCATTTCGAATGATAAACCCAATAGGCGCACCGGTAGCTCTATTCTCAAATATTCCTGAGAGAAACTCAACCTTATCATCTTCTTTTCGCTGCGATACAATGTTTGATTGACCAGGTCGCCTTCTATCCAATTCGTTTTGAATAAAATTCAAATCGATTTCCAATCCGGCCGGACAACCATCAATGATACCCCCCAATGCTTCGCCATGCGACTCGCCAAAAGTAGTTAGTGTAAATATTTTCCCGAAAGTATTGCCTGCCATAATTTTTTATGAAGGTCAAATTTAACGAAATATCGGAACGAATAAGAAAATTTAATTCCCAAAATAATTATTGAATTTTGCTAAAATAATTGCTCTTTCAGTTTTAACATTTTTTTGGGATTTTTACTTGTAAAATAGGTTTCTATTTATTACATTTGTTAACATGAATAGATAGCAGAAATCGGTTTAAATGCTAAATCCCTGACTTATGAAAACGACAACTACAAAACGAATTGCATTATTGGGTGCAATTGCATTGGGGTCTTTGACTTCTGTCAAAGCTCAAAATCTTTCAAAACTTCAAAAATATACCAACGATAACTTATATTCTGCAACTGCGGAGTTTAGTGTTGATGGTAACTGGAAAGGTGTTGAATTCCAGTACGATTGGACTAAAACGTACATCGAAGAACGATTCCAATATGATTTACAGCTAACACAGGAAGGTAACCGTGTATCCGGCACTTCAGTGATTACTGATGCTCAAGGCAATTATAGCAAAATGGAACTAAGAGGTTTTGTTCTTGGTTCAAAACTTCATTTTGAAGAATATAGAATTATTGATCAGCTAATGAAAAGACCAGCTACGGTTTGGTGCTTAACAACAGGTGAATTGCTTATTGTAAAAAGAGACAACAAAATATATCTTTCCGGAACTCTTGATGGGTATGCTTCAGATCCATTCTCTTGCAATCAAACTTATGTTGCATTGGAGTCTGAAAAATTAAATAAAACAGAATCATCTCCTTTGTCATCCCAAACGCAAGGTGAACTTCTTAACGATTTTTTAGGAAGCAGACAACTCATGGATGCTTATCCAAACCCTTTCAGAGAAGATGTTACAATAAAATTTAGTCCTGAAATAAAAGGTGATATGACCTTGGAAATTATTGACATTACAGGTAAAAAAATTGCAACACTGGTTACCCCTCAAATGCCTGCTACTTCTAACGAAATAAAATTTCGACCAACTGAATTAATTCCAAACTCAGGTGTTATGTTTGCTGTTTTAAGAGCAAATGGTAAAATTTATACACGTCAGCTACTACAGATAAAATAAAACGTATGCAAAAAAAAGAATCCCGATAATTTCAAAATTATCGGGATTCTTTTTTTTATAATGCAACTTGCAATTTATACTGATTAAATCCTGCGAAAATACCAAACCCTCCATTAATGTTTGTATACATTTGAACAGCTTCTGCAAAAGGGTTACCCCCACTCCCAGCCTCCCCTAACTTAGTATGAAATAAATAGTATTCCTTTGTTGCATGGATCAAAAATAGTTCACCTAAATTTCCTGTTGTAGAAATTGATTGATAGACTTTAAAATTTTGGTCAAACAGTTTACCATCATTCCCTTTATCTGAAAAATTATCAGAAAACCCCTCCTGATAAATGGTGTCATTACTTGAGTAAGTACTCTTACTAAAGTAAAAAATTCTATAAAAATCTTCGGCACCGGGTGAATCATTCCATTTTGTCTCAATAGAATATAAATCCGCCTGATTAGGGTCATTTAGCGGATGTGATGAAAAAGTTAAAGTAGAATTAACCACTGGAATGGAGGTGCTTGCATTTACATTTTTACCGTCAGGTGTTGAAACAGTTAAATGATAAGTTTCCCCAACAACAATTGGAAATTGCAATGCACTGATCGAATAATAATTTTCAGTTGAATTATAAATTAATGTTTTTGTATTTACGCCATTATTCATCTGAACAGTTGCATTTGAAATACTCGAAAATTGCACTGAATTTGAATTGTTAAAAAGCGGCTGACTTAATGTTACACGTACTTTTATCATGGTATCCTGAGGTGAAATAAATGAATTTACAACCAATTTGGATTCCACCACCGGTATTTTAACATCTGCATCTTTTTCACAAGCACAAAAGAAAATCAGGCTGAAAAGAATGAATCTTGACTGAACTATTTTATACATTTTTTTTAAAATTAAAATTTCCATGTCCATGAAATGGATGGAATAATTGGAAATAAGGATACTTGTTTTAATTTA
>JAHEYA010000072.1 GCA_023251855.1 Bacteroidota bacterium | reverse complement strand
TATTCACTTGCAATACGCAAACAATTTCTTAATAATAAAGCAAGCATTGGAATAACAGCAAATAATTTTTTCAATAAATACATTGATCAAACAACTGAACTTTCGGGTTCTAATTTTGAATTGTTAAGTACACGACAAATATTGGTGCGCTCATTCGGAATAAGTTTCACTTATAAATTTGGTAAAATGGAATTTAAAGAGGAGAATTCAAATCAGGAACAAAATTCCGGAATCCCTACCGGGATATAATAGTCAGCTTATTTATTTTTTTGGGTGGTATAGTGCTGTTGATAAGAAAATGGAGGTAGACTTTCTACCTCTGTTTTTTTTGGTTTACGGCATAACAATCGCTTCGGCATACTCAGTCACTAAAACACTTCCATCTGCATCCAATTCTTTTAAAGTAACTTCTTTGAGTTTGTTTATGAATAAAGGATTGTAGGGGACTTTAATTTTAATATAATTATCTGTGAAGCCATGCATAAAACCTTGTTTGTGATCTGCTTCGAACAATACAGTGCGTGTTTCCCCTAAATGTTGTTCATAGAAATAACGAAGTTTTTTTGCAGAAAGAATCCGCAACATTTTATTTCGCTTCTTACGGATTACTATCGGAACAACATTTTTCAAATGAATAGCATCCGTATTATCCCGCTCAGAGTATGTGAATACATGGAGATAGGAAATATTTAATTTGTTCAGAAAATTATAGGTCTCTAAAAAATCATCTTCGGTTTCACCCGGAAAACCCACTATAACATCAACACCGATGCAACAATGAGGCATAAATTTTTTTATTTTTTCAACCCGTTCAGCATACAACTCCCTCAAATAGCGTCTCCGCATAGCTTTTAACATTTTGTTGCTACCTGATTGAAGTGGAATATGAAAATGAGGAACAAATTTTTTCGACTGTGCAACAAATTCTATAATTTCATTTTTCAATAAATTAGGCTCTATGGAAGAGATACGAAAACGTTCAATACCCTCTACTTTGTTCAATTCCTGCGCCAAATCATAAAATGTATCTTTCTTTTCAGTTCTAGTTTCTTGTGTTTTATTTTGTGAATCTTTTTTACCAAAATCACCAAGGTTTACACCTGTAAGAACAATTTCTTTTACATCTTGCTGTGCTATTTGAATTGCATTTCCAACTGCGTTTTCAATGCTATCACTACGGCTGTTACCACGGGCTAAGGGAATAGTACAAAATGAACAATTATAATCACAGCCATCCTGCACTTTTAAAAACACTCTTGTTCTGTCGCCAAATGAATACGAATCAACAAAAAAATTGGCTTCTTCAATTTCACAACTATACACTTCGGCTATTGCTTTTTTTGATAAATCGTTTAAATAATTTAATAATTTAAATTTTTCAGAAGCTCCTAATACAAGGTCAACACCTTCAATAGAAGCAATTTCATAAGGTTTGAGTTGGGCATAACAACCCACCACAACTATATATGCTTCAGGAGAAACATTCAATGCAGCTTTTACTACTTGTTTACATTCCTTATCAGCATTGGCTGTTACCGAACAGGTATTAATTACATACACATCAGCAGGTTCTTTAAAATCAACTTTCAGATATCCTTGCTCTTCAAATAAACGAGCAATAGTAGATGTTTCCGAAAAATTTAATTTACAACCTAATGTATGAAAAGCCACTTTTTTCATTTGAAATTTTTTTATTCTTTTTGTTTGACTCCGAAGGAGTCTAATCTTAATAGATAATCATTACCCTATAAACATCCGACCCCGTAGGGGTCGAACATCAGCAAACAGTTCCTTGTAACGATTTAATTATCTTCATACAATCCAAGCTTATTCTTTAAAACAGTAATTTCATCCTGCATTGAATTTACTCTATTTAATAAATGAGTAATTGCTTCAATACCTTGAATATTAATTTCCAAATCATAATATAAACGTAAAAATTTTTCCAACCTATTCAATTGGCTTTCATCAATAAATGTAGCTTCTTTAATGGTAATTACCTCAATCAATCCATATTCCTGCAATGAACTGATAAATGATATTTCTACAAGGTGATTGTTACAAAATTCATCTGTAGATATTAAATTTCTTGCATCCATATTATTTATTTTTTGCAATTCGCTTTTATATTTTTTCTCGCAATCACTCGCTACCTCACAATTATTTTTCTTGTCATTATTTCTTGATTTGTTTTCACGTGAAGTAAATATATTCCTGCATTTATATTATCAAGTTGTATTGTATTTATGTCATTTGTTTCAAGAGTTCCTTGTTGAACAACTTGCCCAATAGCTGAAATTACTGAATACGATTTAATATTGTTCCCTACTATTGTAAGAATTTCTCCACCGGCAGTTGGGTTGGGATAAACTTGAAAATTGTTTTCCAAACTAATATTTTGAACGGATAAAACTACATCTGAAAGTAGCTGAGTAGTCCAGTCGTATTTTGAATTTATATAACTCGATCCGGTTAATGCAACATTTCCGTTGTCAAAAACATACAAGGAAGACACTATATCATTTCCGCTTGCAAGTCCGTCATACCTGTAAATACCGGTTGAAAGTCCAGTTGCCGAATCAATTTTTAAAACAAGATAATCGTAATCTGTCGCTACCCCAAGTCTTTGGCTAGTTCCACCAATATAAATTTGTCCATTTTTCAGTTTGATGGTATTTCCAATGTCGGCATTATCAACACCATACTTGTACCTGTTTTGCCAAATCAGATTTCCATTGTTATTATACTTTAATGTAAGTATATCTGCATTGGTATAGCTTGGAGTTCCATAGTTCAAACCATAGTGTCTACCAGTTATATAAATATTACCAGATGAATCTTGAATTATTGCTTTCATTTCGTCACCGCTAATATTGCTTGGCAAATTTGTTCCATATAGTTGTGTCCAAAGCAAAGTGCCACTTAGATTTACTTTTGAAACTCTGTAGCATGCCGAAGCAGTAATTATAAGATTGCTGTCGGGGGATAATTGAACGTCATTTATACCGTTTAAAATACCTGTATTGGTGTTTATTGTTAAATTATTGTTAATGTCGACCTTTACTAAACGAGTAATGAATGAAGTGTTGAATGCAAAAAGAAATGCTGTATTATTATGAACGAAAATGTTATACAAAAACCAATTTATTTCACTGGTGGGATTAAATTCTCTCTGCCACAATCGGCTTCCATTTGAATTGTAAGCGTATAATTGTGAGAGCGTAGTTGTGAAGAAAACATCGTCTCCTGGTCCAGGATAGTCATATTCTTTGTATGCTGTAATAAATAAGCCAGTATCATTTGCTATGCCTAATGAACGAGGGGTGTATGATGTGTCAGCTGGATTTTGAATTTGCTCAACCCAAACTAAATTACCATCCAATGAATATTTTTGAAGCACAATCTTTGATTTGTAAAAACCAATAGGTTCTTTATTTAAAATGTAAACGTGATTTGTTGAGTCGAATTTGAAGTCAATTATTGAGTTGTTAAAAACAGAATCATTGCCGTAAGTTTTTGTAGATATAGTGTCACCAAGCAGATTATATTTCACGATTAATAGCCTTTGTCCATTAACAGTATTTTTTCTTCCAACAACTTTAATTGTGTCAGCTATTTTTTGAATACTTGGGTAATCAGTATAATAATTATTCAGTTCAGTCGTAAAATCTTTAGACCACAGCAAGGTTGATTGAGAATAAACTTTTGCGATTATTCCAATCATTGTCAAAATTAATGTCAGTCCTTTCATTGTGCCGTTTTTATCGTTGAGTTCAACACTTTCATAAACTTACAAAATCTACTTCAAATTTGCTAATTCTTGAAATAATGCTTTTTGCTTCTCCGTTAAATTTGTCGGGATCTTTACTGAATACGTTATAACCAGATCTCCGAATTGTCCTTCTGATTTATAAACAGGAAACCCTTTTCCTTTCAATTTTATTTTAGTGCCTGTTTGTGTTTCAGGAGCAACTTTTAATTTAACTTTTCCTCCTAAAGTATCAATGGTAAGCTCACCTCCTAACACAGCGGTATATAAATCAATATCAACGTTGGTAAATAAATTAGCACCTTCACGTTTAAATTTTGTATCATGTGATATGAAAAATGTAATGTATAAATCACCATTAGGTCCGCCATTTATTCCCTGTCCGCCATGCCCTGCAATTTTAATTGTTTGCCCATTCTCAATTCCTGCCGGAATAGTAATCCGTATATTTTTACCATTAACAGTCAGCGTTTGTTGATGTGTTGTATATGCATTAATTAAATTTAGATGCAGTTCTGCATTAAAATCCTGACCACGGTATTTTGTGCGGCTACCTCCCCTACCGTCACCTGCTGCATCACCAAACATGGATTTGAAAAAATCAGAAAAATCTTCTCCATACTCTGTATTATCAAAAGCTTGGCTTCTTTGTCTGCCACCTGATTGCGCTTGTTCTTGCTGTGCCTTTTCATACTCCGCCCCATGTTTCCAGTCCTTACCGTATTTATCATACTTTTTGCGGGTTTCCGGATCACTCAATACTTCGTTAGCCTCATTGAGTTCCTGAAATTTTTTATGAGCTTCTTTATTGTTCGGATTCAAATCAGGATGGTGTTGCCTAGCTAACTTACGATAGGCTTTTTTAATAGCCTCAGTAGATGCGCTCTTGTCAACTCCTAATATTTTATAATAATCAACAAATTCCATTCATTTAATTTTTAAATAATTTTATATTCAATTAGTTTCTATCTGCCCATCCACCATATGAATGATTCGTCCGGAGTTACGGGCAAAATCTTCATCATGCGAAACAGCAATAATAGTCTGCCCATTAACAGATGTAAGTTCTTTAAAAATATCAAATACATTTTGAGTATTTGCTGTATCAAGGTTTCCTGTGGGTTCATCTGCCATTATTAAAGCAGGTTCATTAATAAGCGCCCTTGCAATAGCCACACGTTGTTGCTGTCCTCCCGATAATTTAGAAGATAATTTTTCAGCAAAAGTTTCCATTCCCATCTGTTTTAATTTTTCGTAAGCACGGTCTTTAATTTCTTTTTCATTGTATTTCCCTAAACGCAGTGCAGGTATCATTACATTTTGTAAGGCAGTGAATTCAGGCAAAAGAAAATGAAATTGAAAAACAAAACCTATCGATTTATTTCTGAATCGTGCCAATTCATTCTGACTTGAGCCTGTTATAAGCGTATCATTTATAAAAATTTTACCATCATATTCTGTATCAAGTGTAGAAAGCAAATAAAGCAACGTTGATTTTCCACATCCTGATTTGCCCGTAATTGTTACAAATTCACCTTTGTTAATGCTGAATGAAATATCTTTCAAAACCTGAAAATCTTCAGGCTCATGAAAAATTTTGTTCAACTTTTCTATTCTTAATATTTCTTTCATTCAAAGATCATCCTCTTAAAATTACCACCGGATCTACCTTTGATGCTTTGATAGATGGCATCACTCCTGCAATGAAGGTTGTTATTATGCCAAAAAATACAGCACCCAAATAATATTTTAACTCAAAAATAATTGGTAAATATTTCATAGAGGCAAAATCGGTTTTTGGAAATGGAACATAGGAAAGTAATAAGGATAATCCGAAACCAATTGCCATACCTGAAAGTGCTCCAAGAATGCCAATTATCAGTGATTGGGATAAAAATATCTGGATGATATCTTTACTTGCAAAACCCTGTGCCTTAAGTATAGCAATATCTTTCATCTTGGAGTTAATGGTCATGCTCATGATGTTGTATATGCCAAAACCGGCTACTACAAGCAATGTGATGCTCACAACATAGGTTAGGATATTGCGAATAATAAAAGTGGACATGATGGAAGCATTTGATGTTTCCCAGTCTTCGGATTTATAATTATATTTTTTTTGAAAAACAGCAGCAAAAGGTTTTGCATTTTTAATATCTTTTAATTTGATATTGATATCAGTAATATAGTTGCGATCCTTGCCCAACAATTGTTGTACACTTACTGTATTTACATAACTTTTCAGGTTATCAATTGTTCCGATCCCAATTTGAAAAGTACCAACTATCCTGAAACGCATGCTTGTTCCCATTGGTGTAGCCAGACTAATCATATCTCCCATCTTTACATTTAGCTTATCTGCAAGCCCCTGCCCCATAATGATTCCATCATTTGTAGTGCGGATGTTTTCTATTTTTCCGGTAACCATTTTATTTGCAATTCCAAAAAGGCGGGCTTCTTGCATAATATCAACTCCGTCAATAAGTCCGTTTATTTGCACCGGACCATAATTATAAAATACCTGAGTACTTATATGTGGCGATACCACTGCAACATCAGTGTTTTTTTGGAGATCGGTAATAATCTGCTCAGCATTTTTAATGTTGGGAGTAATTTGTTTTGGCTTTGGATGTCGAACAATTGTCAGTTCACCATTTTTATAATAATCACCTGCAATGGACTGTGAATAGTCAGTTTTAATATCATTGTAAATATGAATATCCGGTGTTGCTTGAAGTAATGTATTTTCTAAAAAACGATTGACACCTTGCATAAAACTAATCATCAAAATAAACATCGCTATACCAAACGTAACACCAAGCATTGCAACCAGCGTTTGCTTTTTACGTGATAACAAATGAGTTTTTGAGATTTCGAAATTTACAGGAAACATTTTTTGTATATCTTTTTGAATCAGGAATAAGCTAAAAAGTCCTGTTTTCTTCTACTCGCGGACTGTTTATTTATTTGTTGATGGAAGCACTAATTCCGAGTTTTCATCTATTCCGGAAATAATTTCTACATCATCTAATGTCATTAAACCTGTTTTCACAGGTACTGTCTTAATTTCTTTTCCTGTTTTCACTAGTACACTTTCTTCAGAAACCAACAAACTACGTGGGATTACAAGTGTATGATTTTTTTTCTCAATAATTATATTTGCTTCTACAGAGGAGTGTACATAAGGCATCACAACAGAATCAGGGAACACTGCATCAACACGAAAAGATTGATCCGATTCTTTCATCACAGGATATATCCTCACCACATGAGCTGCATAAATATTTTTACCTGTTACATCAGTTTTCAATAGTACTTCTTGTCCTGTTTTAACTTTGCTTATATCCTGTTGATCTATTGACAGACGAATGATTCTGGCATTCTTTTTTCCAAGTAATGCAATTAATTCACCAGGTCGAACAGCTTCTCCTTTTTCTTTGAATGTTTGAAAAACGGTTCCATTGCTATCACTTTTGATAATATAATTGTTTAAACCTTCTTCAGTGGCAGCTAACTGGCTTTTGGCATTGCTAAGAACAAGTTGCAATTGGTTTTTTGTAGAAAGATATTTTTCCTGGCTGGATTTTTTTTGATTCAATGAAATTTCATAATTCAATTTTGCATTATCATAAATAGTCTTGCTCACAGCAGATTCTTTCAGAAGATTAGCATAACGCACATACATCATTGAATCATTCAAAAATTTTGCCTCTGCACTTTGCATCGCTAATTTCAGATCATTAAGAACAGGAGAGTTCCCGGAAATGTTTTGCTCTGAATTATCTACTGTTGTTTGAGCAGCATTGAGCATTGCTGTTTGAGTGGTATTGCTAACCTCATAAAGAATTTGTCCGGCTTTTATTTCATCGCCATCCTTCACTTTTTTTTCAATAATAATCCCGTTGCTTAGAGCAAAAACGCGGTATTCATCTTTTGGCAAAATGGTACCCGATGCATAAACTGCTTCTACTATATCTTTATATTCGGGATGAACCACTTTTTTGCCCGAGCAGGAAAAAAGCAATAATCCGGCAAACGAGATTAAGCAGACTGTTGTAGTAGTTGTAACAAACTTCATATTTCAATTTTCTGTAAAATTACTAAAATATTTCAGGTCATTTTAGTGATAGTTGGTGAATATTTCGCTCCTACGGAGCTTTGTTTTTTGTGTATTGTATATTGTCTACCAATATTAAGTCCCGCTGGGACTTGGCATTGCTCCGTAGGAGCAATATATTGGTAGAAAACTAGAACCCTTGCTTATTAAGCCACGTAGTGGCTAAATAAATAATTTAGGCAAACATTGTATATAGAGAATGGTTAGACTGAGTTTGTAAAATCCCAAAAACAAAAATCCCCCATCAATTGCTTGATGAGGGATTTTTATAATCTTTTATAAACTACTATTTAGCGTCTTTTTTAGCATAACGAGTGCGGAATTTATCAACACGGCCTGCTGTATCAACCAATTTCACTTTACCAGTATAAAAAGGGTGTGACATATGAGATATCTCTAATTTAACAATTGGATACTCATTACCATCTTCCCACCTAACGGTTTCTTTGCTTTCTACGCACGATTTAGTCAAAAATGAATAATCAATACTCAAATCTTTAAATACTACTAAACGGTAATTTTCTGGATGTATTCCTGGTTTCATTGTAATTGCTTTTTAATTTTTTACTACGATAATTTTTTTATCGGGCAACAAAGATAGTAATTTGTGTTAAATCCACAATGTTTGAAGCGATTTTTTTCAATTAGTGCTTTGTTTTTATGTATAGAGACCTATTCTCAATGGAGAATCTGGGGGCCAACATTCAAGTAATTTCCATGTATAATTTCTTTTTGAAGCATTACCCTCCCATAAGAAGCGTTTTCTTTTGTAAATTAGCCGAAAACAATTTCTGAATGTATAAATTGGACAGGACATCTTTTAAAGCAATGACAGTAGAAGAAGCAACTGACCACGCTCTTTATTACAAAAATCTGACATGGCAAGAACGGTTTAAAATCACGATGTATCTCAACAGTGTTGCATATAAGCTTTTAGGGGCAACTGATCTGAAAATGGATAAAACAGTTTTTAAAGCTAAATCGAGGAATTAAATAGAAGATATTTTACATAATCGCCCTCGAAATTATCTCTTTCATAATCTCATTTGAACCGGCATAGATCTTTT
>JAHEYA010000515.1 GCA_023251855.1 Bacteroidota bacterium | reverse complement strand
CTTCGTGATTATTAAACATTTCTTTTAGCACCCCATCTTGCAGAAGTTCATTTTTTTTTTGCATCTCAGGAAAAAGAATTTTTTCCTCTTTGTGGTGATGATACAAATCGGCATAAATTCGAAAAAAACTGATCAGTTTACGAATAATTATTTCATACACAGCTTCATTCTTCAACCATAGTTCATCAGCATGATTAGCTAAATCAATAGCAGATGTGATGATCTTATGCTCATCAAGAAGAACTTCTATTGGATCTTTCATAGTGTCAATATTTTTTAATGTATCACCCAGGTTTTTTCACCAGATAAAATTCTATTCAAAGGAAGTTTTCCTTTTTGCAACTGAATATTTTTTATTTGCTGAATTAACAGATCCTCGTAAACGGGTCGTTCATCAGCATACAAAACCCCAAATGGCCGCGGGAAGTAGGTATTGTTAAACAGAGTATCAAAAAAGCGAGCAAGTAAGTTCGCTTTGGTTTTGTCTTTTTCATCATGTATCCATAAATCATTTAAGGATAATCCAATGTCATTTATATTTACAATAACCGGATTTAAACCATCCAATTTAATTCCTTTTTGCCCGTTATCACCAAATACCAAAGGCATCCCCTGCTCCAGATAAAGTGCTTGTTCTTTTTTTGTTTCCTTGTCGGAAAAGGAAAAAAAAGCTGCATCATTGAACACCGGACAGTTTTGATAAATTTCTACAAATGCGCCACCGGTATGTTGATTCGCCCTTTTAATAATAGTTTGCATGTGCTTTGGATCCCTGTCCAGAGTACGTGCAACAAAAGTGGCTTTGGCTCCCAGAGCTAATTCCGTTGGATTAAAAGGCTCTTCAACTGAACCAAAAGGACTTGTTTTGGTAATCTTACCTTTTTCAGATGTGGGGGAATACTGCCCTTTAGTGAGGCTGTATATCTGATTATTGAACATCAACATCTTAATATTAAAATTTTTGCGAAAAAAATGTATGAAATGATTTCCACCAATAGATAGCGCATCCCCATCCCCACTCACAATCCATACACTCAAATCGGGATTGGCAATTTTTACTCCGGAAGCAATAGCAGCTGCTCTTCCGTGAATACTGTGCATTCCATAAGTATCCATATAATAAGTAAAACGTGAGGAGCAACCGATACCAGAAATAAAAACAAATTTTTCTTTGGGGATTCCTAAGTCAGGAAAAACAGTTTGAACTTGTTTTAAAATCGAGTAATCACCACAGCCCGGACACCATTTAACATCCTGCCCTGAGGCAAAATCTTTTGGAACAAGTTTGGATTTGTTAGTTATAACATTTATATCATTTATATCATTCATTTTTCTCATCAGTTAAAATTTCGATGGCCTTATCTTTTAATTCACCAACGGTAAAGGGTAATCCCTGAATTTTATTAAAACCTATGGCAGGGATTAAATACTTTGCCCTGATGAGCTGTAGCAACTGACCTGAGTTAGTTTCAGGGATGATCACTGTATCAAAGTTTTTGAGAAGCTCACCTAAATTTTTTGGGAAAGGGTTGATGTATCGTAAGTGGATATGGGCCACATCAAACCCTTCATGTATTAATTCTCCAATAGCTGTTTTAATGGCACCAAATGTTGAGCCCCATCCCAAGAGGAGAAGTTTTGCATTTGTACTCCCACTGTCAATTTTTGCAGGCGGAATATTTTCAGAAATTTTTTGAATTTTCTCCGCCCTAAGTTTTGTCATCAACTCATGGTTTATCGGATCATAGGAGACATTGCCCGTTTCATTTTGCTTTTCCAAACCACCGATACGATGCTCTAACCCTTGTGTTCCAGGTTTTATCCAAGGGCGAACCAGTTGCTTGTTACGTTTGTATGGCAATACCTCACCTGTTTCAGTATTCGGTTGATTCAGAAATTCCACATGAATTTGTTCCAATTGATTTTCTGTTGGGAAACACCATGGTTCTGAGCCATTGGCAATATATCCATCGCTGAGAAAAATTACCGGAGTCATGTGTTCAATAGCGATTCTGCAAGCTTCATAGGCAGTATAAAAACAATCAGCAGGGGAAGAAGCTGCCAAGACAGGTAAAGAAACTTCACCATGCCGTCCATACATAGCCATTAACAAATCGGATTGTTCGGTTTTTGTAGGAAGCCCTGTTGAAGGGCCACCGCGTTGTACATCAATTATGACCAAAGGTATCTCAAGCATTGCAGCAAAACCCAGTGCTTCAGTTTTTAAAGAAAATCCGGGACCTGATGTTGTAGTTACCGCAAGATTGCCAGCGTATGATGCACCAATAGCAGAACAGATGGCAGCTATCTCATCTTCGGCCTGAAAGGTTTTTATTCCGTTACTTTTATATTTTGAAAGCTCCTGAAGAATATCAGTGGCAGGAGTTATCGGGTAAGAACCGAGAAAAAGCGGAATGTTATTTTTTTCAGATGCAGCAACTAAAGCAATCGCAGCAGCTTGGTTTCCGGTTGTATTGCGGTAAGTACCTTTTGGTAAATTGGCAGAAGAAACTTTAAATCGTGTTGTAAAAATTTCAGTGTTCTCTCCAAAATTCCACCCTGCATTGAGTGCTTTTATATTTGCTTCTGCGACATCCGAGTTCTTTGCAAATTTTTCCTGTATGAATGAAATGGTATAATCCATTGCTTTATTAAACATCCAAAACAGGATACCTAAAACAAACATATTTTTAGCACGATCGATCTCTTTAGTGCCAAGCCCTGTTCCGGACAATGCTTCCTTAGCATGTTTGCTAACATCAACTTTATATACATTGTAATTTTCAAGGCTGTCATCTTCAAGAGGATTATTATCCTGAGGATAATTTGCAAGCCGAAGATTTTTAAAATCAAATCCTGAACTATTGGCAATTATAATTCCTCCTTTTTTCAGTTTAGGTAAATCTGTTTTAAGTGCTGCAGAATTCATTACAACCAATACATCATACAAATCACCGGGAGTAAAAATTTCTTTACTACCAAAATGTACATGAAAACCTGAAACACCAGCTACGGTGCCTGCTGGGGCTCTAATTTCGGAGGGATAGTCCGGAAAAGTATTTAAATCCCGGCCA
>JAHEYA010000400.1:2139-3077 GCA_023251855.1 Bacteroidota bacterium | reverse complement strand
TGACTATTACATTAGCCCTTAACCTCACCGAATGGAATTCCAACATCACTTATTTTAATATGATGGTGTATGATAATTATGCTGTTGCTTTTACATCAGTAATACTTGGTATCACGTTATTATGGTTTCTGATGTCGAAAAATTATTTTGATGAAGAAACAAGTCGTTCCGATCATTTTGCTTTGATCTTGTTTGCCTTGACAGGAGCAGTTATTATGGTTTCATATTCCAATATGACCATGTTATTTTTAGGAATAGAAATTCTTTCAATATCCATGTATGTTTTAGTGGGGAGTAAAAAAGATGATCTGAATTCTAACGAATCGGCATTTAAATATTTAATTATGGGAGCCTTTGCAACCGGATTTTTATTATTCGGAATCACTTTAATATACGGTTCTACAGGCTCTTTCAACTTATATGAAATTAAAGATTTTGTTTCAACCCATCCAGGAGCTGTACCTTCAATATTTTATGCCGGTGTACTGTTGATGTTAATTGGTTTGTCATTTAAAGTATCTGCCGCACCATTTCATTTTTGGGCGCCTGATGTTTATCAAGGTGCGCCTACTGTAATAACTGCTTTTATGGCTACAGTGGTCAAAACAGCTGCTTTTGCTGCATTTCTGCGTTTGTTCTCGACAACATTTGCAAATGTAACCGATTCATGGGTGAATATTGTTTGGATAATGGCTGCACTAACATTACTAGTTGGAAACATTACAGCACTAGTTCAAACAAGTACCAAACGAATGCTGGCCTATTCAAGCATTGCACATGCCGGCTATATGCTACTTGCTCTTATAGCTAACAACAGCTATTCAAACGGTGCCATTTTATTTTATGCAACAGCCTATTCTATTGGTTCCATAGGTACATTCTGCATATTGAATATTGTTAGTGATGCAAAAGGAAATGATACTACTGAAGCATTTAAA
>JAHEYA010000400.1:0-2129 GCA_023251855.1 Bacteroidota bacterium | reverse complement strand
AAAGTGGATTTTCAGGATTGGTGCTGGTTGCAATTATAGCATCATTAGTTGGTGTTTATTATTACTTCAGGATTATCATAGCTATGTATTTTAAAAGTAGTTCAACAGAAGAAACCATCCCTGTTCAATCAAATCATAAAATACTGTTGATTATTATTGCCATTGCAACCATTGCGCTAGGCTTGTTTCCTGATTTTGTTATTCGGTTGTTATAGTAAAAAACCCTCTGCTTCAAATTTTAAAAATTACCTACCTTAATTTCTTTGATTGTTGCAAAAACAACAAATTTTTGAAGCGGTTTGATTTTGGTTTGTATTAAACCCGCCTTTGTATTACTTTTGTGCATATTTTTTCAATTTAGCGGAAATTGTAGTTTAATAAAACTATAAAAAGTCCAAAGTTATGAGTGAAAGTGAAATTATTAAAGGCTGTTTAAATTATAACCGTGAGAGTCAAAAGGCTTTATACGAGCAGTTTCACAGCAAAATGTTAGGGATTTGTCTTCGTTATTCAAGAGATAACCAGGAAGCAAAAACAATGCTTCGTTCAGGTTTTTTAAAAGTGTTTGCCAATCTTAAAAGTTTTAACGGAAGCACCCCACTTGAAAACTGGATAAAAGAAGAAATGGTAAAAGCCACTATTGACCATTTGCGTAAAATTAAACAAAACCTGATTGTTAGTACTGTTCATGCAAATGATAAAACTATTAATGTTGGAGAAGACATCACGGATGACGAAATTATTTTACAAATTGATACGCAACAAATTTTAAAGGCGGTCCAGGAACTTACTCCTGCATACCGAACAGTGTTTAACCTCTTTGTTGTTGACAAACACTCACACAAACAAATTGCTGAAATGCTCGATATTAGTGAAAATACTTCGGAATCGAATCTTTCAAAAGCAAAATATAATTTACGAAAAAATATTTTACGTTCCTTTAGCAATCCTTCTTTGAAAACTGATGGGATTAAAAAAGAGCAAACAAAACGGCCCTCTTAAAGAAACGATTTTTTAATTTGGGATCACAATAAAATTTTTAACAAACACTAATGGCAAGCAATACCGATAAAAATAAATTGTACGAAGTAGTTAAACATACTTTGAGCAATTATGAGGCGCCAATCGGTACAACTGACTGGCCACAAATGGAAGAACTGTTGGATCTTGCGCCTAAATCGAAATCATTAGAATTTAAACGTATACTTCAGCTTGTTTTCGAGTCCCTTAAATCTATTCCAAGATCAAATTCATTTAAAAGGATAAATCTCCCTTACATTTTGGTTGGATTAGCAGTATTAGCGGGTGTTTATTTTCTCTATCCCTATTTAAATTCAAATAAAACCTCAACTTCTATTAGTTCTGAACCCCCTAAGAAAATCGAAAAGGTATTACCTGAAAACTTAGTTCCTGAAAAAAAACTTCCCGAAAAAATAGTACCCGAAAATACAATACTTAAAAAAATAGCCACCGAAACTAAACCACAGGTTATTGCTGCGCTTGAAACTATTCCTGAAATTCCAAAATGGTACAACGAATTGCAGCAATCTAACAATACCTCATACAGCATGTTTCCTATAAAAAAGAAAGATCCTGTTAAAATTGTTCAACCCGCAGTTGTTAAAAAAGAAACCCTATTGATCGAAAAAATAACCAATGTAGATTCTATCGCTAAAAACGATTCGATCATCAAGCTACAACAAGCTTCAAAAAGTGAGATCATTAACCCTGTTAATGGGAGTGCCGATTCAGCAAGAAAAGCTACTGAACAATTAAAGGTAGAGGAAACAGCTGCAAAAGCTGCTAAAAAATTAAGTGATAAAAGGAGTTCCGATAGCATTACCAGATTCTTAAACCAGCTACTTCCAGATTCGTTAGGGATTAATAAGTAGAAATTATTTCTTATAGTCTTCGCTAATTATTTTAAAGTTTTGAACGCAAATCTGTCAATTTACTTTTTATTTTTCTCAATTTAGTTTCAATTTCACTAAACTGATTTTTCTCCGTTTTAAATTCGTGTTTAACAGCTTTTTTATTGTCTTTTAAATATTTTTTTGCTCCATCTAAAGTTAAACCCTGCTCTTTTACAAGATTATAAATCACCTTAAAATTATCTATATCTTCCGGAG
>JAHEYA010000071.1 GCA_023251855.1 Bacteroidota bacterium | reverse complement strand
TATGGAAAGCCCTTTAGTACCTTTAATACTATTATCAGTGCGCGCAAGTACAAAAATCAAGTCGGCATTGGCATTGCTGCAAAACCATTTTTCTCCATTCAGCAAATAATTTTTGCCTTCCAGATGTGTTGCAGTAACAAGGTTTGCACCTACATCAGATCCTCCTGTTTTTTCGGTAAGGAACATTGCTCCTGTATAAAAATCAGCTGCGTTTTCAGTGTAAATATGTGGTAATAATCGTGCCTTATCTTCAGCATCACAAAACAAATCAATAAGCCTTGCAACGCCATCCGTCATACAAAGCGGACAAAATTGTCCGCACTCACTCAATGAATAAAGGTAAGCAGAGCTAAATCCAAGAACTTGTTTTTCGGAATTAAATTTTTCACGTAATGTGGGTTCCCATTTAACACGGAACATCTCCGATTTTACTGCCGTTTTCATCAACTCCCAATAAGCCGGGTGAAACTGAATTTCATCGATCGTTTGTCCGAGAGAATTCCTTTTTACCAATTCCGGACCTGATTTATCGGCCGTTAGCGAAAGTTCATTCATTTTTCCGGCAGCCTCAATACCTGTATAATTGAGCTTCTCTGTCATGTAGGCAAGTCCTGCAGCAGAACTATGTTGCTTCAAATAGTTTTTTAAAATTTTATCACTCTGATAAAAATTGCTGCTAACACGGAAATTACTTTCCAACACTTTGTTTTTTTCCTGTTGATATACAAGCGTTTCAGTTGTGTTTGTTTTCATTTTGTTTTTTTTAATTCCTTAATCTTATTGTCTTCTTTTTCTTGGAGAATACGTTTGTCTTCTTTTTTTTAATTCCTTAATCTAAAAATCCTTAATCCTTAATATTTTTTACTGTCTTCTTTTTCTTGGAAAATAAAGATGTTGGTTCACTGCAATCTTGCAATCCAATATTTGATGAAGATTACCGTATTCCGATTTTATTTTTCGTTCAATATTTTCAATTCCTTTACTATCAAATTTATCCTGTTGAAGTGCATCCAAAACGAGCAATTCAAAAGCTGTTGCTATCATCCAGTCAACCTCCTGTTTATAGCCAATTGCTGCAATTGCATTCGTTTTTTTTAAGAACGCTTGAATTGTTTTTCCTGCAGTATTCAATGTTTCACAAGAAGCAAAAAATACAACTTTGCCTTCGGCTGAGCCTTCCAGCAAATCTGCTAAATCATTTAATGAATAGGTACTTTTATCGGTGATATAAATTTGTCCTTTTTTTCCATGAAAAGCCAGATACAAAATAGGGAATTTGGTGATGATGCTTTTTTGTTTCCATTTGTTTAGGAAAAACGCCAACTCTTCTCCTGTAGCACAGGTATGATAAATAAAACGACAGATGCCGCCTTTATCCAATAATTCAAGTATAGGAAGTACGGTGGATTTATTTTTAAGATCATTGTCCCACAAACCCTCTAAACAATAAATACCTTTTTTCATGGATAGCAATAATAACGTTAGCCTTAGGCGTATGCGAATTTACGAATATCCAATGCATCAATTAAAATTTTAAGAGTATTTATGAATTAATTTTGTATGTCGCTGATTTTGAGCAAGATGCAGAACAAAATACATAGCACTCTTTGAAACCTGATACTTGAAACCTGATACTTGATACTCTTTTTATCTAACCAGCTTCACTATACCTTTGTAAGCATGCTCCCGGGTATTGATATCAGTAAGTTTTATTTTATAAACATACACATCGGCTTGTGCTATGTGATCACCTAAATTTGCTTTGCCCGTCCATGGTTTATTTATATCTGTACTAAAGAAAACTAAATTCCCCCAACGGTCATAAATCATCATTTCATATTTTGTAATAAAAATTCCTTTGCCCGAAAAAGTATCGTTTATGCCATCATCATTGGGTGTGAAGGCATTCGGAATAAAAAACTCAAAATCAGGCTCTATAACAATGGTTTGATGTGCTGTGTCGGCACAACCAAATTGAGTGGATGTAATGAGAGTAATCACGTATTTACCGCTATCAGTATAGGTGTGTGCAAGTGGGTTAACAGAAGAAGAAGTATCAGGATCTCCAAAATTCCAGCTCCAAAAATTAGCTCCTGTCGATAAATTAACAATTGAAATAACAGGGTCTATAATTGAAGTGGTGCCGGGTGATGCTGTAAAATCAGCAATTGGCTTTGGATACACGGTTATGTAATCAATTTTTGTTATCGTGGTAACACAGCCACTATCGGAAGTAACTGTGAGGACGGGTGTAAAGACCATAGGAGCAAAAACAGAATCGTTGGAATAACAATGAATCAGATCACTTTGCAAACTACTTGAAGCACTGCCATCTCCAAAGTTCCACAACCAGTGTGCATTCACTCCTGTTGCAATGGATGATGAGTCCTGAAAAGTGATGCACAATTGTTCGCAGCCCACTTTTTTATTTACCCCAAATGCCACCAACGGATAGGGGTTCACAGTTACCGTAGCGCTTCCGGTTTGTGCTTGCGAACAAGCTGTTGAGCTTGAATCCTGCACACTTATTAAAGAATAGTTGTAAGAACCTGTTATTGTTGTAGGTACAAAAACGGTTGCACTATTTCCTCCATTTGTTGTGATGGTTTGGTTTGCCCCATTTACAGTATATGTAATGGTATAAGGTGCTGTACTTCCTCCTCCCGTAAAAGTAATAAGTGGAGGGGTATCGTCTTTACAGACCGACACAGAACCACTGATACTTGCTGTTGGCAATGGATTCACAACAATTGTTGCTGTTCCGTTTTGTGCCTGTGAACAAACGGTGGAGCTTGCATCATGCACATTTAACAAAGCATAAACAAATGTTCCGGCTGTGGCTGTAGATACCGGCAAAGTAGCAACGCTATCAATACTTGTAGTACTTATTGTTTGATTGGCTCCACCGTTGATGCTGTAGGTAAAGGTGAATGGCATTGTACCGGATGTCCCGGTGAAAACAATATTAGGAGCGGTATCATTTTTACACAAGGTAGTTGTACCTGCTATTGTAGCTACTGGCATGGGATTTACTGTTACCACTGCACTTCCTGTTTGCTGTTGCGAACAAGTGGTTGAAGCCGCATCATGCACACTAACCAAAGCATAGGTAAATGTTCCAACTACACCTGTAGGTGCTGCTATTACTGCGCTATCTCCCGCAAGAGTACTTATGGTTTGGTTACTTCCGCCATTAATAGTATAGGTAATAGTATAGGGTGCTGTGCTTCCCGAACCTTTGAAAGTGATGTTTGGAGCAATATCATTAGCACATACTGCAATGGTTCCGGAAATGATTGCTGTTGGTAATGGATTCACAATTACTGTTGCTGCTCCGCTTTGTTGCTGAGAACAGACAGTTGTGCTTGCATCCTGAACACTTACCAGATCATAAATAAAAGTTCCTGCTGTGGTTGTTGGAACAGCAAGAGTTGCACTATCCCCGGCATTGGTAACAACAGTTTGATTGGTTCCACCATTTATTGTATACGTTATCGTATAAGGCGCTGTTCCTGCCGCACCTCTTAGTGTAAGAGTTGGTGCTGTATCATTTTTACATACTGTTGTTGTACCCGCAATTGTTGCTATTGGCAAAGGGTTCACGGTTACTGTTGCACTTCCGTTTTGTACTTGTGAACAGGTTGTTGAACTTGAATCCATTATACTTACCAAAGCATACGTAAATGCTCCTGTAATGCTTGTTGGCACTGATACTGTAGCATTATTTCCGCTAGTAACCACCGTTTGATTTGTTCCACCATTTATTTTGTAAGTAATAGTGTATGGAGCTGTACCAGAGGATCCGGCAAAGGTGATAGTGGGTGGACTATCATTTTTACATACCGCAGTTGTACCTGAAATGGTTGCCGTTGGCAAGGGATTCACTGTAATCGTTGCTGTTCCATTTTGAATTTGAGAGCAGGTAGTGGTGCTCCCGTCTTTTACACTTACAAGTGTATATACAAATGTTCCTGCTGTTGTTGTAGGCGCTGACATAGTTGCTACACTACTCCCTCCTATACTGCTAACGGTTTGATTGGCACCTCCATTTATTTTATAAGTAAAGATATAAGGTGCAGTACCTGCAGCCCCTGTAAAGGTTATGTTTGGTGCAGCCGAATTTTTACAAACTGCTGTTGTACCTGCAATTGTTGCTGTTGGCAAAGGATTTACTGTTATTGTTGCACTTCCTGTTTGTGCTTGTGAACAAACTGTTATACTTGCATCCTGCACGCTTGAAAGGGAATAGGTATATACACCGGAGGTAGTTGTTGGAGCAGCTATAGTTACAGTACTGCTCCCACCTAAAGTGTTAATTGTTTGATTTATTCCCCCATTGATCTTATAAGTAAACGTGTAAGGAGCTGTACCAGCAGCTCCTGTAAAGTTAATAGTTGGTGAGGTTGCACCTACACACACTGCTGTTGTTCCGTTTATTGTTGCGGTAGGTAAAGCGTTCACAGTTATATGTACCATTGCGGTTTGCAATTGCGAACAGGTTGTGTTATCTGATACGCTGGATATCTCGTACATAAACATACCAGGCGTATTAGTTGGTGCGGATGCTGTTGCAATGCTACTACCACCTGTAGTAGTTAGTACTTGATTAGCACCTCCATCAATGTTATAATTGAATGTATATGGCATTGTGCCCCCTGCTCCGGTAAACGTAATCATTGGTGCCGGATCGTTTGCACAAACTGTTATTGTTCCTGCTAAAGTTGCTGTTGGCAGAGGGTTCACTATTACTGTGGCGCTGTCATTTAATGTTTTAGAGCAAGCTGGGTTACTTGCATCACTTCCATTTAGCAAATGGTATTTGAATACCCCCGCTGTAGTTGTTGGTACCGCAAGGGTTTTACTGTTACCCCCTGTAGTAGTTATTGTTTGACTTGCCCCACCATTAATGTTGTAAGTAAACGTATACGGAGCGGTTCCAACGGCTCCGGTAAATGTTATATTGGGTGAAGCGCTGCCCAGGCACACTGAGGTTGTTCCCGCTATTGTAGCCGTTGGTAATGGATTTACGGTAACGGTGATAGATCCGGTTTGGGTTTGAGAACAACCCAAGCTATCAGAAACACTGGTAAGGTTATATACGAAAACACCCGTATTGGATGTTGGAATGGGCATAGTAGCAACAGTATTTCCAGGAGGACTGGTAATGGTTTGATTTGCTCCTCCATTAATGGTATAATTGAATGTATAAGGTGTTGAGCCACCTGACCCCGTAAATACAATATCCGGCACTATGGCATCAAAATTACATACTGTTGCAGTGCCCGCTATTGTTCCTGTTGGCAATGGATTCACGGTTATGGTTGCTGTGCCGCTTTGCGTTTGTGAGCAGTTAGTTGAACTGGATTCTTGCACACTCACTAAAGAGTAAGTTGTTGACCCTACTGTACCTGTTGGAACAGATATCGCTACAACACTGCTTCCGCCTGAAGTACTAACAGTTTGATTTGCTCCGCCATTGACCTTATACGTAAAAATATAGGGTGCCGTACCTGAAGCTCCTGTAAATGTAATATTGGGTGGTGAAGCATTTTTACAGGTTGTTAATGTTCCGCTAATTGTTGCTGTTGGCAATGCTCTTGCAGTTACCACTGCACTATTTGTCGATGTGCAACCATACCTGTCGGTAGAAGTTACATTAAATGTTGTGGTTACTGTTGGTGTAAAGGTTGGACTAGCTGAGGTTGATGTAAAGCCTGCTGGTACAGAGGTCCAGCTATAGGTATAGGGAAACGAACCCAAAATTGTACTGGCAACAAGATTTGCATTTTGTCCGGCACAAACTGTTGTGGCGCTGGGCGTAATGGTTATAACCGGGCAAAGATTAACTTCAATAACAGAAGAAGATCCCCCGGAACTACAATTTAAATCGTTCCACATTCCGTTCGGATATATTTGAACACAATCTTCGTTTCCTGAATTGTTTGGTTCCCCACCATTCCAGTTGGTATATACCACCGGGCTCTGGTCGTACCATACAAAACTTCCTTCACTTGCGATATCATTAAACCCGATCCAAATAGTACCACTAAAACTGTGTGCAACAAGATCATTGGCAATACAATTATTTTCGGCTGCTGATTGGATTGAAATAAGATTGGCACCATAGGTTTGTGCCCAGGCTTGCGCATTATCACCGCTTTGCGAAATAGGATTGTAAAAATAAATACTGCATCCCGAAGTGCAGGCATTCAGCTCGGTACAACCTGCACCTGTAAAGGTCGACCTGATTAGCGCCATATTACAACCTACCTGGCATTTTGCATACTGCAGGTTGCTTAATAAAAAGCAAACAACAAGAATTGATATGCAATAAATTTTTTTCATCCCTGTTAAAAAAAATTTCAAAAAGCCCTGAACCAATTATCTTTTAATAACGAAACAATCTTTTGATTAAAATAGACTGTTTCGTTTCTCACAATACCACCAGTTTGATAATTCCGAACCCTACCTAACTATTGATACAATTCCCCTGTAGTTATGTGTTCTCCCCCTGAAATCAATTAGTTTCACCACATAAACATATTCATCCTGCTGCGCCATTTCGGCACCATGATTGGCTTTACCACCCCAACCTTTGTTCAGATTATCTGTAAAAAAAATCAGGTTTCCCCACCTGTCGAAGATCATCATCTCATACTTATCAATAAAAATGCCTTTGCCATTGAAAGTATCATTATTACCATCATCGTTTGGTGTAAATGAATTTGGAATAAAAAATGCAAAGTCCGGTTCAATATCAATGGATTGGTGGGTAGAGTCCACACAACCATATGGAGAGGTTGTTACCAACGTTATTGTATATACGCCAACATTCTGATAGGTATGTGGCGAAGGAGTATAGGAAGTGGAAGTATCTGAACCCGGAGGTTGCGCAGCCGCACCCTCGCCCATGTTCCAGTTCCAGAAATAACCACCAATTGTAGTATTTGAAATTGAAATAACCGGATCTTCAATTGTAGTCAACTCGGGCCTTGCAGTAAAAGCAGCTTGAGGATTAGGATAAACAGTTATAAGGTTATTTTTTGTGAGAAAGCTTGTGCAACCGCTATCTGAGGCTACTGTTAAGGAAATATTAAAATAATAAGGGATAATAACAGTATCATTTACATAACAATGGTTAGCATCTGAACCACCGCTACCATCACCAAAACCCCATAAAAGAGTGGCATTATTGCCAGTTAAAATTGTGGACAGGTTAGTAAAGCTAACACACTCCGGAGAACAGCCGGCAGTATCATTAACACTAAAATCAACAACTGGATTGGGATTTATATACACTTTTTTTGTTATTGAATCACTGCACCCAAAATTAGAAACAACTACTAACTTGACAAGATAGCTACCAGGTAAGGCATACAGATGATTGGTGTTTTGATTTATACTTAGTGGGCTGTTGTCACCAAAATTCCATTTCCATGATTGCATTGTATCTGTAGCAGTAATGGTTGAAAGATCATTGAAATAAATAATGCTATCATCACAAACATTAGCTGTATTATACTGTACATGAGGCAAAGGATGTATAACATCATTTTTTGAAATCGTGTCCTTACAACCATTATTGGTAGTAACAATCAATGTTACAGTGTATGTGTTGGCAGTTGTATAAGTGTATGTTGGATTTTGAAGCGTATCTATCGGACTGTTATTTCCGAAATTCCATGACCATTTTGTAACTGCTCCACTCGAAACCGATGATAAATCTGTAAAATTAACAGGTTGATGTAAACATTCGTTTTGCAAACCAAAATTAGCAACAGGCAATGGATTTACAATTACAGTTGCACTGCCATATTGCGATTGGGAGCAAGCGGTTGCGCTACCATCGTGCACACTTACTAAGTCATAAACAAATGTTCCTATACTTCCTGTAGGGACTGCAACAGTTACACTATCGCCAATGGATGTGCTTACCGTTAAGTTTGGCCCTCCGTTTATGGTATATGTGAATGTATAAGGTGGCGTACTTGCTCCCCCTATAAAGGTTATGTTTGGCATATTGGCATATCTGCAAACTGCAGTTGTACCTGCTATTGTTGCTGTTGGCTGAGGATTCACCGTTACTGTTGCGGTACCGCTTTGTAGCTGAGAACAGTTGGTTGAGCTTGCATCCTGCACACTTATCAAAGCGTATACAAATGACCCTACCGTGGTTGTTGGCACAGGAACTGTTACACTATTTCCACCCGTTGTAACAACCGTTTGGTTTGTTCCGTTATTGATTGTATATGTAAAAGTATAAGGGGCAGTACCGCCGGCTCCTGTAAAGGTTATATCGGGAGCAGTTGAATTATTACATACTGCTATTGTTCCTGCAATGGAGGCAATCGGTAAAGGATTCACTGTTACTGTTACACTACCATTCTGAGTTTGAGAACAAGCAGATGAACTTGCATCAAATACGCTTAAAAGTGAATAGGTAAACACACCGGCTGTAGTGGTTGGAGCGGGTATTGTTACAGTACTTCCACTTGTAGTAGTAATGGTTGCCACAGGTCCGCTATTGATAGTAAAGGAGAATGTATAGGGTGCGGTGCCTGTTGCTCCTGTAAATGTAATATTAGGAGCAACATCATTTTTACAAACCGCTATTGTTCCAGCTATTGTTGCAGTTGGCAATGGGTCTATAGTTATAGTAGCTGCTCCTGTTTGAAGTTGGGAGCAGGTTGTTGAACTCGACTCCTGAACACTTACCAAACTATAAATAAAAGTTCCGGGTATAATGGTTGGAGCTACAACTGTTACACTATTTCCGCCTGTTGTAATTACTGTTTGATTTGCTCCGCCATTAATGGCATAAGTGAAAGTATATGGAGGTGTACCGCCTGCTCCTGTAAATGTTATGTTGGGTGGAGGAGCTGTTTCACAAGTTGCGATTGTTCCTGAAATAGTAGCTGTTGGCAATGGATTGACCGTTACAACAACATTATCTGTTGAAAAACAGCCCAAACCGGTAGTAG
>JAHEYA010000070.1 GCA_023251855.1 Bacteroidota bacterium | reverse complement strand
TAGAAAAAACGAGAGAAAAAGAAAAAATGGTAATTGACGAGAATAATAATTTATCCAAAAGAGAAGGTCTTCTTACAAAAGTTGTGGGCGAAAAAATAAACTTATATGAAGATGATAATGTATTAGAAATACTTCAGATTTGCAAAACACAAAAGGACACACTATCCCCCACTCCTTATAATGTGATAAACTTATATCCTACTGGAGTTAGAAGAACACATAGTGATAAATCATATGAAAAATACCCCATTACAAAAATGCATTATATGAATACCCCAATTGATAAACCAATGGGAATTGTATTACATTTTACAAATACTGAAAGTGATGATATCGCAATTAAATTATTAAGTGATACCAGCCAAGCGAATGGGAGAAAACATGGCGCTCATCTTTTAATTGGTCGTGATAGAAATGAAATAACTGTATTTAATGATATCACAGATATTACCCCACATGCTGGCCACTCTTATTTTTTGGGGCAGCCAGATATAAATAATTTTATGCTTGGGATCGAGTTTCAGGGGAATGCTCATCAAACGCTTTCACCGCAACAGAAATTTAATTTTGCGTTTTTTCTAAAAAATCTTATTCAGAAAACAAAAATCCATGTAGAAAATATTGTTACTCACAAACAAGTAAGAAATAACTATATCCAACAATATGGGATTAGAAATAAAAATAATAAAATCGAAACAGATAATAAAGGATACTCCAAAACAAAAAATCCTTATAGCGGAAGTGAAGAGTGGATTAATTCTACAAAAGACCTGACAGACAAACAATATGAAGATTTAATAAAATATTTGTATAATATGGGTATTTATACGAAATAGCAAAAACGATAGAGTAATTGAGAAATGATAATAATAAAGCGTCTGAATAAAAGATACGCAATATGAATATTTTTGTAATCGGAAATAAGCAAATTCGTAAAAAGATAATTCTTTTTAGAAACATTTTCATTTTTACTTTTGCATTATTAGGATTGTGCAATATTGGACTTTTTTTAGCAACAAAATTTCAATGGACTAATGAATCTGGCATTATTGATAAAAACGATAGATTTTTTTTGGAAATAGCGAAAACAAAAAAATTGACAATTCGAGAGAATGATTCTTTGTTATCACAATATCAAAATAATTTATCTGAAGGTAAAATATTTCAGAAACTGGTTGAGTTGAACAATTTGTATCCCAAAAATGCACACTTAATTTATGACGTTTACAGACAAACGAAAAACATTGAGTTTGCAAATACAATGCTCAAAGCGGTTTCAATTAATTTATCAAATTCTAGCGATTCTTTAAATTCATTTTCAATGGATACAATTAAACAAAAATCAAAATATGTTCAAAACTGGATGAATTCAAAAGAATGGGAAACATTAAAAGAAACATTAATAAATGAAAGAAGTAGCATTGATAGTGCAGCAATGGTATCTGGTGTTGAAAGTCGTTTAATTCTTTGCTGTCTAATTGGAGAACAGATGCGAATATATAATCAATCAAGGGAAAGGCTTAAGAATTTTTGGGGGCCGTTTAAAAAACTTTCTTTCATGACCAATTTATCTTATGGAGTAACTGGTATAAAGGAAGGAACCGCAATTTTAATCGAAAATAATCTCAAAAATTCCTTGTCTGTTTATTATCTTGGTAAAGAATACGAACATATTTTAGATTATTCCACCGACAATATCGAAGATGAAAGATTATATAGGTTGAAGAATTATTATAACCATTTTTATAGTTATCTATATGCTGCTCTAATTCTTAAGCAAACAAAAGTACAATGGGAAAAAGAGGGTTATGATATTTCTAGCCGACCAGATATTTTGGCAACCCTTTATAATATTGGATTTTGGAAATCAAAACCCAAAGAAAATCCGAAAGCAGGAGGCGCTTTATTTATTGTAAACAATGATTCTTGTACCTTTGGAGGAGTCGCATTCGATTTCTATTATTCAGGAGAACTTTATAACGAATTTCCATATAGCAAGGATAAATGGATGTTAACAGCACAAAAAAGTAATCAAAAAGATAAAATAGAGATTACTAATATTATAGTTCAAAATCAAAATAAATTTCTTGGTAAAAACTACTTAAAACAAAATAGCTCATCGGAAAAAATAAATAATACAAAAGAAAAAGGCGCACAGAAACAAAAGTTGCTAGAAGAAATATTAAAACCTGGGAACGATTCCATATCAATCGGAATGAAGCTCAAATTAATAGACAAATATTTTGACTAATGCTCTTTGACAGTTTTTTTAACAGCCCCTTTTTGCACTCAAATACAACCATTAAAACAGGTGCGTCAAGTTGTTAATTGCTGTTGATAAAAGAAGCGTTTTCACGAACATTGCCTTTTTCACGAACATTTCACGAGCGTTTTTGAGCACGGATGAGCAGAAACGAGCAGAAACGAACGTTCAAATCCCACTGAAAACGCTGAAAGCGCCATATTCTGCAATATGTGCGCTTTCGCTGAGAGGTCCCGAGCGGATTCGAACCGCTGTAGCAGCTTTTGCAGAGCTGAGCCTAGCCTCTCGGCCACAGGACCTTTTATATTAAATTGGGCCACAAAAATACAAAATTCGTTTACAAAAAAGTATTATTTTTCTTCTTTTACAGCATATTCCTTTAAACAATTGGCACACAAACAGTTTTTATACTCCTTTTTAATGTGATTTAATGTTTTCAAATCAATAAACACCGCTTCGCACCAACAACCTTCTTTTTCGTTGCAACATTCAAAAACAGAAGCACATTTTGAACAACGTTTTATACTCATTATTTATTCTGAAATTAATACACTTACCCTCTCCACATTCCCATTCATTGGCGGGTTTAGCTTTGATAGTTTTACTTCCACATTTTTCAATGTTTGAAATTCTTTTTTTAATTCGCTTACAATTCGCTTACAAACATGTTCAATTAGCTTAGAGCGTATTGCCATCTGGGCTTTTACAATTTGGTATACATTAACATAATCAATTGTTTTCGTTAGGTCGTCTGTTTTAGATGCCTCTGTAAAGTCAATTTCCAAAGTTATGTCAACAGTATAATTACCTCCAATCATGCTCTCTTCTTCCAAACAGCCATGATAAGCATACAGTTTGATTCCTTCTATTACTATTTTGTTCATAAACAATACTGGGATTAAATTTTCGAAAAAAAACAAAAATAGTCAATTATTAAAAAAGGGGGGTAATGTAATTCCTTTTCCAATATATTTTAGTCCATCACTCCCCTCTCCCAAAAATCACTTCCGTTTCCCTTCTCCTTTGGAGAAGGTGCCCGAAGGGCGGATGAGATCAGAGGGGTTGGGGGTGAGGTCCAAGAAAATAATCAATTCATAATGGGTATAGGTGTAAAAACAAAAAAAGCCATTGTTTTATGCTGTAAATGCTAAAGCATAAAACCTTTGGCTGCTAAAATTACTTTTATCCGCAATTAACCTCTTACTCTGCTGCTACCATATCTTTTATCATGAGAACTATGGTGATGCTTTAAAATATGATGGTTTCCACCGGATTCAGTTGCACTCTTTTTTCTTTTCCTGAAACTAACAGCACCAGCAATACCAATAATAAGAGCAAAACCAACCGACATGTAAACATAACTCATAAATGTTTGACGTTCAATGCGTTTTTGATCTTCTATTGCCTTTTTTGCAGTATTTTCTTTCTTAACTGACTCGCTTTCAGCCATACCATTGATGGCAAAAAGCACCAAAAACGAAAAAAGGATTGAATAAATCCTCCAATTACTTTTTCTATTTTTTCTTTCGGATTTTTTTACTAATGTTTCCATGACATTGAGTTTTTTATTTGTTTTTATTGCTGTCTTCTACGAGTAGCCGTATGATATAGATACGTTTTTTCGATGAAATACTGTTTTATATCGTTTAAGACGAGGGCTGTTTTATGATGGTTGCATAAAAAAATTTGGCAAATCCGATTTATCACTGTATATTTGCGCTGTTAAAATATGAACGACAATAAAAAGAGGGGGCTGATGTCCCCTCTTCTTTTGGTATAAATCGAATGATAACTGTAGATAGAATAAAAGAATTGGCCGAATCAAAAATCGCTGAAAACACTAATTTCATTGTGGATATAAGCGTAAAACCGGGAAACAAAATTACAGTTCTTTTAGATAATGATAAAGGTGTTTCTATAAGCGATTGTGTTGCAATGAGCCGGCACATTGAATTTAGCTTAGATCGCGAAAGCGAAGATTTTGAACTCAATGTAATGTCACCCGGACTTACAGAACCATTTAAAACCCTTCGCCAATATCAAAAATATATTGATAAGCAGGTGGTGGTGATAACAAAAGGAAATGAAAAACTAAACGGTAAATTGCTTTCGGTAAACAACGAAAGCATTTTATTAGAAACAAGAATTAAAGAAAAAATAGAAGAAAAAAAAGCAAAACAGTTAATAATCAATACCATCAATCTACCATTTAATCAAATCAAAGAAACTAAAGTTGTAATATCATTTTAATAATAAACTTAAAAAAATGGAAAGTATAAATTTAATTGAATCGTTCTCTGAATTCAAAGAAGTAAAGAACATTGACAGAGCAACCTTGATGAGCATCATTGAAGATGTATTTCGTAGCATGTTATTAAAAAAATATGGCTCAGACGAAAATTTCGATATCATTGTTAACCCTGATCGTGGTGATATTGAAATCTGGCAAAATCGCGAAATTGTGGATGATGAATTTGCTGAAGATAGTTTTGATTATGATGAAGGTAAACACATTGGTTTATCCGAAGCTCGTAAAATTGAAACTGATTTTGAAATTGGAGAAGAAGTTACTACCCCTGTTAAGTTGCTTGATTTTGGAAGACGTGCAGTATTGGCGGTTCGTCAAAATTTGATCTCAAAAATTTTAGAACTTGAAAAAGACAGCCTTTATAAAAAATATAAGGAAAAAATTGGAGAGATAATGGTTGGGGAAGTTTATCAGATCTGGAAAAAAGAATTACTTATTCTTGATGAAGATGGCAATGAGCTTATTTTGCCTAAATCAGAACAAATTGCCTCTGATTTCTTTAAAAAAGGAGATTCTGTTCGTGCTGTTATTCAACGGGTTGAAATGAAAAACAATACTCCTGTAATTGTATTATCGCGCAGTTCAACTGCATTCTTGGAGCGTTTATTTGAATTGGAGGTTCCCGAAGTATTTGACGGACTTATCACTATCAAAAAAATTGTGCGAGAACCCGGAGAAAGAGCAAAAGTGGCTGTTGAATCATACGATGATCGTATTGACCCTGTTGGTGCTTGTGTTGGGATGAAAGGATCACGTATTCATGGTATTGTTCGCGAATTACGTAACGAAAATATTGATGTTATAAACTATACAAGCAACGTTCCTTTATTTATTACACGCGCATTAAGCCCTGCCAAAATCACTTCTGTGAAAATTGATGAAGAAACAAAACGTGCTGAAGTGTTTTTAAAACCCGATCAGGTTTCTTTAGCTATTGGTAAAGGTGGTCACAATATTAAACTTGCCGGTAAATTAACAGGTTATGAAATTGATGTTTATCGTGATACAGATATTGATACTGAAGATGTGGATTTGGAAGAATTTGCAGATGAGATTGAAAGCTGGGTTTTAGACGAACTTAAAAACATTGGCTGCGACACCGCAAAAAGTGTATTGGAACTTTCTACAGAAGAGCTTGTAAAACGTACCGATTTAGAAGAAGTAACTGTAAATGAAGTAAAACAAATTTTAAAATCCGAATTTGAATAGAGTTATTATTTATTTGTTATTAGGTTATCAGATAGTATTCTGTCAAACTTTGTTTAATAACCTAATAACACAATAACCAATAACATAGTAACGAATTAAAAAAACAATATGTCAGAAAACAAAGGACAACGATTAAGTAAAGTAGCAAAGGAACTCAATGTTAGTGTTTCAACTATCACTGATTTTCTTAAAAGTAAAGGACACACCATAGAAAATAATCCTATGGCTAAGCTGTCCGATGATCTTTATTCGATGTTGTCTAAAGAATTTCAATCTGAAAAAGCAGCTCATGAAGAAGCTCAACAGGTTTCATCAAGTACAATTGCACGGATCAAAAAAGAAAATATCACGTTGGACGAAGAGTCTAAAAAGCCTGAAACAAGAAAATTTGAAGAAGAAAAAGACATACTGATTAAAAATGTACAAAATAGTACTCCTCCTGAAAAACCATCATCAGCGAGCACTGAAGAAAGCAAAAAAACAACAAAGCCCTCTGCCACCGGAGCAACCGAAACGAAAGGTTCAGATGCAACAGATAAAAAAGAAATTAAATCGGATATAAAGTTTACCACTGTCGGAAAAATTGACCTTGGCGCACTTAACAGCAAAACAAAACCCGATAAAAAATCAAAAACAGAAAAAGAGCCGGATAAAAAAACTAAAACAGCCAAGGAGAAAGGAAAAGCAAAGGGAAAAACAAAAAAAGAAGAAGAAGTAAGTGAAGAAAAAATTGATGAAACTCCTTTTCTTGAAGGCGATACCCCTATTGAAGATTTGAATGCCGACTCTCAAAAAGTAGATTTTTATGAAACAAAAATAGACAAGCTTGAAGGACCAAAAATTTTAGGAAAAATTAGCCTGCCGGTAAAAGAAGAACGAAAAAATCCGGTTGCTTCATCTTCTGCTACTACTAATAATAACAGCAAGAAAAAACGTAAACGTATCCGAAAAAGTTTTGGAGGCGCTACAATTGGAGATGCTTGGGATCCACAATCTTCAGGTGATAACAAAAACCCAAGCCAATCTGTTGGAGGTAAACCTGCAACTGCCGGTTCAGGAGTCGGGAAACCCAAATTTGATCCGAAAGGGCCGAGGACTAAATATGCAAGACCTCTTAAAGTTGAATTAACACCCGAACAGATTCAAGCTCAAATAAAGGAAACTATAGCCCGTTTAAGTGGTTCAGGAAAATCTAAAGCATCCAAACATCGTAAATCAAAACGTGATTTGATTAGTGAACGTACTCAGGATGCTGCCGAACAAATAGAAGCAGAGAAAAAAGTAATTAAAGTTACCGAGTTTGTGTCCGCTAATCAGTTGGCACAAATGATGAATGTGCCTGTTAACGAAATTATATCCACTTGTTTGAGTCTTGGTTTATTTGTATCCATTAACCAGCGCCTGGATGCAGATACCCTCTCTATTGTTGCTGAAGAATTTGGTTATCAGTTAGAGTTTGTGAGCGTTGAAGTACAGGAAGCCATCAAAGAAGAAGAGGATAAAGAAGAAGATTTAGTAAGCCGCTCACCCATTGTGACGGTTATGGGTCACGTTGACCATGGTAAAACATCTTTATTGGATTATATCCGTAAAGCTAACGTTATTGCAGGCGAGGCCGGAGGAATCACTCAACACATAGGCGCTTACAACGTGCATTTGGAAGGCGACAAAACCATTACATTCCTTGATACTCCGGGTCACGAAGCTTTTACAGCAATGCGTGCCCGTGGCGCTCAGATTACTGATATTGCAATAATTGTTGTTGCTGCTGACGATGGTGTAATGCCTCAAACAATTGAAGCTATTAATCATGCGCAGGCTGCAAACGTTCCAATTGTAATTGCAATAAATAAAATTGATAAACCGGGTGCGAACCCTGATAAAATACGTGAAGGACTTTCTCAACTGAATGTTTTGGTGGAAGAGTGGGGTGGAAAAATTCAGTGTCAGGAGATATCTGCAAAAAAAGGATTGAATGTAGATGCGTTGCTCGACAAAGTTTTACTTGAAGCAGAAATTTTAAATTTAAAAGCTAATCCAAATAAAAATGCAACAGGAACAGTTGTTGAATCTGAATTAGATAAAGGGCGTGGATATGTAAGTACCATCCTTGTTGAAAAAGGAACACTTCGTGTTGGTGATATAGTATTGGCAGGCTGTTTCAGCGGAAAAGTAAAAGCGCTTCACAATGAACGTGGTGGAATAGTTAAAGAAGCCGGTCCGGCAATACCCGTAGCCCTATTGGGTTTGAGTGGCGCCCCTCAAGCCGGTGATAAATTTCATGTGTTAAGTGATGAGCGCGAAGCACGCGAAATTGCTGCAAAACGTTTGCAATTACAACGTGAGCAAGGTATCCGTACCAATAAACACATTACGCTTGATGAAATCGGAAGACGATTGGCAATAGGTAATTTCAAAGAATTGAATGTGATTGTTAAAGGTGACGTAGATGGCTCGGTTGAGGCTCTTGCTGATTCATTGCAAAAGCTTTCAACTGAAAAAGTTCAGGTGAAAATTATTCATAAATCGGTGGGTGCTATTTCCGAAACTGATGTATTGTTAGCATCTGCATCAAATGCTATCATTGTTGGTTTTCAGGTGCGACCATCAGCCGGTGCGCGTAAACTTGCAGAAATAGAGCAAATTGATATTCGTTTATATTCCATTATTTACAATGCCATCAACGAAATTAAAGATGCCATGGAAGGTTTGTTGGCACCCGAGTTTGAAGAAAAAATTGTTTGCAATATTGAGGTCCGCGAAGTATTTAATATCACTAAAGTTGGCAATATTGCCGGGTGTTATGTGTTAGACGGCAAAGTTAATCGCAATACCAAAATACGTATAATCCGCGATAATATTGTTATTCATACAGGCGAACTTGGTTCATTGAAACGTTTTAAAGACGATGTGAAAGAGGTGAACAAAGGATTTGAATGTGGTTTGAACATCAAAAATTATAATGATATTAAACCGGGTGATGTTATTGAAGGTTATGATATGGTGCAGATAAAAGCAAAATTGTAGAGAGCTATTTTACCTTTCTCTTTTAAAGAATAAAACAATCCTAACAGGTTTGAGTACCTGTTAGGATTGTTTATTTAGGGTGAACCTGTAAACACGAAACCCACAATTAACAAGTGATTGTTGATTTTTTATAACAAAAAAAGCCCCGAAAGAGATCGAAAAGATGCAAATTCGGGGCATGACTAGCAGCACAA
>JAHEYA010000069.1 GCA_023251855.1 Bacteroidota bacterium | reverse complement strand
CAATTCACGAAAATTAAATTTTTAACTGACAAAAAAACCCTTGAATGATAATACATTCAGGGGTTTTTAATTATTGAAGAGGGGATAGCAAAAAAACGTATTCGAATTTTGGTTTTATGTATAAGGTAATGGTGTTATAATATATATTAACTTTTGGAAATAGGCAGGTAAATTATAAACTCAGTACCCTTTCCTTGTCCAGACTCAACAATAATTGCCCCATTGTGGCTTTTTATAATATTATATACGATAGACAGCCCTAAGCCAGTTCCTGATCCAACAGCTTTGGTGGAAAAAAACGGGTCAAATATTTTATCTTTTATTTTATCAGGTATTCCACATCCATTATCTTTTATTCTTATGATCGCATTATTATTTTCGGAATAAGTTTTTATGGCAATTATATTTTCTTGCTTGCCATCTTTCTTTTCTGCTAAAGCATGAATAGAATTATTTAAAATATTCATAAATACCTGATTTATCTGACCACCCAAACAGTAAATTTCAGGGAACTTTGGATCATATTCTTTAACAACTTTAATTTTACCGCTATTAATGTTGCTGTTAAGAATGACAAGAGTTGAATCCAAGCCCTCAATAATATTTGTTTGTTTTAAGTCGGTCTCACCAAGGTGAGAAAATACTTTCAGCCCTTTTACTATTTCAGCAGTTCTGTAAGCACCATCATCAATGCCTTTTAGCAATTTATTAATTTCCGTAAAGAGGTAATTCGTATCATTCTTTTCTTTAAAATCATTTATTTCTTTTAATTTTTCTTCAAGATTGTCGGCATTTTTTATGTCGCCATATTTTGTTAACAAGGAAAAAATATCATCCACATCATTTTTTAATGGTTTAATGTTAGCCATCACAAAATTAAGTGGATTGTTTATTTCATGAGCAATTCCGGCAGTTAGCTGACCTAAGGAAGCCATCTTTTCGGCATTAACAAGCTGAGATTGTGTTTCTTTTAAATTGGTGTTGGAAGTTTCCAGTTCAAAAGTTCTTTCTTTAACTTTTGATTCCAACATTACGTTTTGTTCGGTTATGATCCGTTCATTTTCTTGTAATGCCACTAAGGCTTGTGTTTGGGATGCTTCTTTTTCTTTTTTAAGAACGTTGATGCGATCGGCAAGAGCGAATGAAAGCAACATAACCTCAAAAGCAGAGCCTGCAGGCATGGTATAAATAGTAAAAGTATTATAGGGTAATATTCCAAAGTCTTTCATGGCAAAAAAACAAACTCCAGTTAAAAAAATGAACCATGCCAACAGAAAAAATTTGGCAGGTTTATATCCTTTTCCTGCAATTATGATGGCGATAAAAATCAAATAAAGCGCTGTTGCCATTCCATCCAATTGCACCAGTTTATAACTAACATCATATAATCCTGCAAAAGCTAATAAAATACATAGGACATAAATTCCAGTAAGAATAAAAAGTCCCTTATGTAATCTAGGTGTATATTTTTTAGTTTGTAAAAAGGATATTACAAATAAAGTCAAAGCAAAACCAACCAGAGCAGGAAGCAGATAGCTACTTTGATTTGCCAACCAAGTAAAATCGGGCCATAAATATTTAAAACAATACCCCAGCAAATTAGCTTGGGTCAAACCAACGCATGCAGTATAAATAATATAGTATAAGTAGCTTTTATCCAGGGTTGTCAGGTAAATAAAAAGGTTATAAAAAAACATTACTAAAATAATTCCCGCATAAAGCCCGAAAATCAAATCTTTTGTGTCGAGTTCTTCTAATATTTTTTCACATGTTCCGATTTTCATCGGCAATAATATTTGTTCACCACTTTTCACTTTCATCAGGTAGAAAGCCGTATCGTTTGGAACTATGTTTAATTCAAAAAGATAATTGGGTTGCTTGTATCTTCTTTTATAAAAAGGTAAGTCTTCTGCGATTCGTTGTTTGATAAAATTTCCATTTTTTGAAATGGAATATAATTCAGCTTCGTCCATTAGAGGTTGCTGCAATTCTAAAATAAGTTTTTGCTCAACAGTTTGGTTGACAAGTTGAAATTTTATCCAGTAGGATGATTTAGAAACTCCAAGATTAGGAACATCCTGATGGCTTTCACTAAACCCAGTCATATTAAGCACTTCAGACACAGATAAACGGTTGGTTTTATCTTCCATTATTTGCAATGAGTTGCCAATGTTCATCATATTTTCTTTATCTGAAAATACAATTGGCAATTTTGATTGACAAATAGTATTGGTTAACAATAATAATATTCCGATGAAAATTATTTTTAAAAATTTCATGGTCTGATATTAATTAAAAAATCATTTTTAAACCTCTTATTACTACGTTGTGCTTCTGGTTGTAGGCTTAGACTGATAATAAAGATTAGGAATCAAGAGGTCGTATTCGATACTGATAACTCCCTTAGGTCCTATTTCCATTTTTTTTTGTTGAGGATGTATCCTCAAATCAAAAATGTGTTCTTTTTCTCTAGAAGTTGCATGTTTCAGTGTTTCTGTATCTTTCAAAATTAAAACAGTAGCCAACAAATCTGGCGTTGGGTATGGAAATGTACCATCATTGCCTAAAGATTTTTCAACCTCAAACCCAATATTTTTGACAGTTTCTATTGTCCACGGAGAGGCAAGAGTAAAAAGTGAATTCAATTTAAGCTGATTGGCTATTACTATCCCGGCTTTAGCGATTCCAGATCGTATCAAAAGAATACCAAATCCCTGTCCTGCTATTTCGCGGGCATTCCATAAGCCACAAATTTCACCGGTTCTTTCAAGAGAGTGCTGTTTTACCAAATCGAATATTTTTTTTTCAATCCTTCCAACAGCCTCTTCTACAGGGAGTGGCTGCGTTCCGCCCGCAACGTATATTTTTACTCCTCCATAAATCTCTTTTCCCGAAATAGATTCAGCCACAATAACGTACACTTCGGGGTTGTAAAACCAATCGTAATTATCAGAAGTTACTTTTGGAACCCCATAACTTTTTAGCACCGCTCGGTGTCCTTCTGCAAATTTTTCACAAGATTTCAAATCATCGACAGCCCTGTATGTTCTTATTCGTATCATATAAATTTAATTTATACTGATGTTGAATCGAATTTAAGTATTTGTTCCAGTGGGTATCTTACAGACCTTGACTTAGGAGGTTCCGCAATAAAAAAACGTAAAAGCAAAATTTCTCCAATAGCATTTTTGATAGAAAAAATTTTAGCAAATTGTTCACGTAATTCTATTACTTCTTTCCTTATATTTCCTTGTAAAATTTCTTTTCTTCCATACATTAAAGTATTAAATATAAGTGTGGAAATAGAGGCGGGATGTACACAAATATTTTCTTTGTTTGCAGCTAACCAAACTCTTTCTAAAGCTCTGCCACCCCAATAAAAATTTTCGGAATCAAAGCGCGGCATAGTCACCAAAGCCAATGCTGATGAGGCGGCAACACTTTTTCTGCCAATTTTTTCAAGTCCACTACCAACTTCCCAATCATTTAAATATTTTACAACCGGCCATTCTTTTACAATCTGAAATCCTACCAATTCAGAAGGTGTCAAATCAACAGTGCCTAATAAATCAATACCATTTTTCGCTATTTCAACTTCTTCTTTTGTCCAGCGGATCTCAGCCCTGAAATCTTGTTGACCGCCTTCATGCATAATTCTTATTCTATCCATCTTGGCAACTATTTCGCCTAATTCGAAAAGTTGTTTTTCATCGTCAATAATTTTCAAATCGGCCCCCGGTATGGTCTGTGCCATGGTTCTTAGTTTTTTAAATTTTTCTTTATCAATTTCGTGTCTCTTTCCAATTACCCTATTGGTAAGGCGATGAGGAATAATATCCACCAATTCATCACAGATATGTGGTTCCAATTGATGAGCAATTGAAGGAATCAATTTATCAAAAAACTTAAACACAGCTATTAATTTGCTATCGTAGTTAAGTGGCGGTGTTTCAACGATTACCTCTAATTTTAACTGATGTGCCTTTATTACCAGGTTTTCGGTTGCAGTTCCCAAACCTACTAATGAAGTAGTATTTCCGGTATCTAATAATGCTGCGTTATAGATACTGTCAAGAAACAAGTATAAATTTTTATCCTGACACATCCATTTCCATGATTGGCTGTTGGCGCCAGAAGGTGCCATGGTAGCTGCAACAACCAGTTGTTTGATTGTTTCGGCATTTAACTTTATTTGCTCATTGAAAGAAGTTGTAGGATACTCTTTGATAAGAAGCCTCATTTCATCATCACTGATTGAGGGATTCAGGCTAAGTTGTTTCTGTTCAAATGGTGGTTTATTTTTATCGCAGATTAATTGTTCCACATCAACAAAATAACGTCCTGAGTCATGAAATTGATCGAGCAAAATTCTTCTGCAAACATCTGCTCCCAGGCCACCTCCTAATACTACTGATGATGCTAATTGAGGCCAGGTGGTAATGGTTTGCTCAACTTCTACCATAGAAGATTTTAATCTAACAGAAACAGTATCCATACCAATCATTGGTAACAAATAAGGAACTTTTTCTTCGTTTGTTCTAGCTTCTTTTACTTTATTAATATCCAAATGGTCTATCCATCCGTGAAAAATGGAAAGACCAGGCTCCAAATCAAAACGTTCTACGTCAATCATTCCTCTATCACTGGTATCCATTACAACCGGTATTCCGTAAGCTTTTGCTTTTTGACGACACAGAATTTTTACATATAATCCATCACATTCATCCACCAAAATATCCAGTTTCCCATCTCGAGTAATAAAATCATCTATATTATCTTCAGTGATACCATCATCAAAACAAGTCACTTTAAAAAAAGGATCTATCTCAACGATTTCCCTTGCGACAGCGGTAGTTTTGGCAACCCCTAAATTTGAAATGCCAGTACGAATTCGGTTTAAATTACTAAGCTCTAGAATATCAAAATCGGCTATTCGCAATTCTCCACAAGTTCTTTCCATAGCAATGGTCATGGCAATTGACTGCCCAACAGATAATCCGATTACTCCTATTTTTTTTGTGGAAAGAAGCGCAGCTTCCTCTGGAGTGATCTTATATTGGTTCCGGTTGGTTCTTACAACAATAAATTCTTTTTCATCAAGTATATGCACCAAATGTTTTGTCCATGGATAATACACCCAAACACCGTATTCTTCATAGGGTGTTTTACCGATATGTTTGATTGCGGCCTCTGTTAAGGCAGTTTTACTAAAAACAATTTTGGGGTTTTGAGATTTCACAAATTCTTCTACCTGTCCCAAAATTTCATCCGATACAACAATATCAGCTACTTCATTAAGCAAGAGGTTTAATTTTTCCTTATCAATTGTGTTTTGTAGGCGAAAAAATAAAGGATGAATGATTTTGTGCGATTCTTTATTTTTAGCATTCAATGCTTGTAGCTTGGCTTTCATATTAACTTAGGTAAGGTGAGATTTTAATAAATAATAACAATTCAAGCTTTTATAGCTTTAAGAGATCAACTTTTGGCGGATCATAAACTCCAACTGTTTGTTTACTTCGGACAGAGTTTTCAATAATTCTTTATTCTCCAATCTAAGAGAATAAATTTCAAAGGCCTTATCAATTGTGATTTTTAATTCATCAGCATTGAAAGGTTTTGTTGTATAATGATAAATTTTTCCTTTGTTAATGGCATCTATTACTGCTACTATATCGGCATAACCCGTTAGAAGCATCCTGATGGGATCAGGATATTCTTCGATGATTGATTCAAAAAATTCAACACCAGTTGTTCCGGGCATTCTCTGATCGGAAATAATAATGTCAATCTTATTGTTCTTTAATATTTCTTTAGCAAGGTCAGCCGATTCAGCTGTAAAAATCTCATAGCTCCTGCGGAAGTTAGCTTTAAACGATTCGAGATTATTTACCTCATCATCCACATACAAAACACTGACTTTAGTATTTTCCTTCATCTAAGATTTTTTAATGTTGGTCGAAGAAATTTTTCCATTCATAGGTATATACTGATAAAATAACAAACTTTTGTCTTACAGGTTAGCTCTTACGATAGAATGCTAAAAATGTTTCGTAAAAAAATTGCTTTTCAAAAAAAACACTGTTTTTCTAAAAAAAATTATGCTATCCAATTAAGTTGGAAGGGATGTATATTTTAAAGGTAGTGCCTTTACCAGTTTCACTTTCAAAAGAAATTGTTCCTCTCAATTTAGCAATACTTGTTTTTACAATATACAAGCCTAAACCTGAGCCTTTAGAAACAGAGGTTGCACGATAAAACATTTTAAAAACATTGCCTTGCTGAGCATCTGCGATCCCTATACCATTATCTTCAATTTTAAACAAAATCCCTTCACCATGGATGTCTGTATGAATATTTATAAATGAGCGCTCTTTCTTATTCTCCCTGTATTTAACTGCGTTATCAATCAGATTAAATAAAACAGTTTGTAGCAGACCTTTTTCAGTAATTATCGATCTGGCTTTATCATCAATGCTAATATTAAAATCAATGTCTTTTACACCATCAGCAAATTCAATGCTTTTTAAAATAGAATCGATCAGGTCCTTGATATCAACCTTTTTAAATTCAAGTTCTCCATATGTTATCCGCCCTAAAACCAACAGGTCTGAAATTATTATATCCAACCTTGAAGTACATTCAGAAATCAGTTTGCAATATTCCTTCATCTCTTCCATTGTACTACTTTCATTAATCAAACCCATCAGACTTTGCATGGAAGATACAGGGCTTTTCAAATCGTGGGAAGCTTTGTAAACAAATAAATTAAGTTCATCATTTTTATCCTGAAGTTGATTTTTTGCATCAATTTGGGCACTGATATTTTTTGCGACCAGTAAAATTCCATTTGACTCGCCTTTGGCATTAAATAAGGGAGAGAATGACCAAGAAACAGGTACCTGGCGGTTATTTTTAGCGATAAGGTTTAAATCTATCTCTATTAATTTTTTCTGAGTATAGGTATTTCTGATACAATCTCTCACCATGTCAAAATCGGATTTCCTAATTAATTTCCCGATAGATTGGTTTAATAATTCGGATTCATTGTATAGCAATACTTCCTCAACAATATGGTTTGTTTTTTGAATCTGTATTTTGTCATCTAACACTATCAATATATCACTTATCCCGTTGTAAATACTGTTTAAAGATATATTGGAACCATTGGTTGTATTTAGCTTTTCAAGTAATGTTTTTATGCCTTCCTGAACTTGGATCAACTCCTCATCATTACCTATATTATCAATAATAAAAGGCTTTCCATTAAAATTACCCGGGATAATTTCAGAAAGAAATTCCTGAATATACTGTAATTGTTTTTTTGTTTCGGACATTTTTTCGAGTACCAGTTATCAGTAAAAGTAATACTAACGTGAGTTTCGCTTTAGCAAGGTTGCAATTATTGGGCTAAAGCCCAATATTGGTACATCTTCTGTATTCCACGACCTAAAGGTCGTGGCTATTTAATTGCCAATAGCCCCGACTTTTAAGTCGGGGTTAAATAGAAACACCAAATTATATGGGCTTTAGCCCAAACCTTAAACGAAACTCACGTTACTAAATATACTTACACGTTACTAAATATACTTAATATTTATAGATTAAATAAGTTATGTCAACCATCGTTTCCAACCAAAATGTCTACCAGAAAAATTAAGAAAACGGGCAAGAAGATCCACGTTTCGAGCCAAAAACAAAATCGCTTTCACGACCCTGCGGACCGCCTTTGCCATAGATCCTTTCAGCGACCGAAGGCAGGTAGATATGAAGATTCACACTTCGAACCAAAACTAAATCGCTTTCGCAACCTCTGCGGACTTTGTCCGCTGAAGGTCGCTGAATTAATCCAGCCTACGCTAAAGCTTCGGCTGGTGAAAGCGGAGAGGGTGGGATTCGAACCCACGATACCCTTGCGAGTATACAAACTTTCCAGGCTTGCTCTTTCGACCACTCAGACACCTCTCCTAATCTTAAACCTATCGGTAAACAGGCAGATTCGCAAAAGTATGATTTATTTTAATTTAATTGAATTATTTATTCGTTGTTTCCCCTACTACTTGATTTTATAAATTTTTTTGATGACCTTTACAAAAACTTATGCCCTCCTTATTTGGCTAAGGAATTACACATTTACTAAAACGAAAATGAAAAGAAAACAATTTTCAACTCTTATACTCTCCTTGATGATTGGATTGAGTTTAAATGCACAGTGGCAACCAATTGGTCCGGCAGGTGGACTTATTAAATGTTTTGCATCCGGAGGAACCAATATTTATGCAGGTACTTTTGGGGGAGGTGTGTTTTTAACAAGTAATAACGGTGTGTCATTTACCGCAGTTAATACAGGTCTTACCAATACAGATGTTCTGGCATTGGCAACAAATACAGCCGGAACTACTGTGTTTGCAGGAACTGATGGCGGTGGGGTATTTTTATCGACTAACAGTGGAGGCAGCTGGACCGCTATGAATAATGGTTTGACCAATCTTATGGTGAATGCATTGCTTATTAATGGATCAAGTATTTATGCAGGTACCGGAAGTGGTGGTGTATTTATATCAACTGATAATGGTAGTACATGGACTGCTTCCAATACCGGTTTAACAAGTATGGAAGTTCTTTCATTTGCAGTGAGTGGTACAACTATTTTTGCCGGAACAGGCAATGGTGTGTTTATATCTACTAATAGCGGATCAAGCTGGACAGCAGTAAATAATGGTATGACCAATCATTATGTAAAAGCAATGGCAGTAAGCGGAACAACCATTTTTGCCGGTACAGATGGTGGCGGAGTTTATTCATCTGCCAATAATGGTGCACTCTGGACAACCTCCAATCCTTCTACTCATTGTACTTCACTGGCTGTAAGCGGAACAACAATCTATGCAGGATTTTGGGGGGGGGGCGCTTCTATATCCACCAATAGCGGGGGATTATGGACACCGGTTAATACCGGTTTAGATTCTTATGTTTTATCATTGATCATTAACGGGTCAACTGTTTTTGCAGGGA
>JAHEYA010000068.1:3009-9024 GCA_023251855.1 Bacteroidota bacterium | reverse complement strand
TCAACAGATAATTCATTCAAGGCATTTTTATCGAGCGTGATTCCTTCCGCCTCCATCGCTGCTAATACCGAGATAAGCGGGATTTCTATTTCTTCAAATAATTTTGTTAGTTGACCTTCTTTGAGCATTGGCTCAAACTTATTTTTAAGTTGAAGTGTTATATCAGCATCTTCAGCAGCATACTCTTTTATCTGTTCAACAGGCACATCACGCATACTTGTTTGTGCTTTGCCTTTTTTGCCAATAAGAGTTTCGATACTAACAGGAGAATAGTTAAGATACGTTTCGGCAAGTACATTCATATTGTGGCGCATCTCAGGCTGGATAAGGAAATGAGCGACCATCGTATCAAATAATTTCCCTTTTATTTCGATACCATATTGTTTTAAAACAGAAAGATCATATTTAATATTTTGACCTATTTTAGTGATGTGTTCATTGTCGAAAACCGGTTTAAATTCATTTACCAATTGTTGCGCATCGGCTCTGTTTGCGGGAGCAGGAATATAATATGCTTCAGTAGTTTTGTAGGCAAATGACAAACCTACCAATTCTGCATTATTAGCATCTAACCCGGTTGTTTCGGTATCAAAACAAATTTCGGCTTGGCCAATTAAGTCAGAAATAAGTTGTTCGCGTTTTTCTTTTGTATCAATTAAATGGTAGGTATGAGGGGTATTGGTAATGGTTGTGAATTCGGCCCCACCTAAATCCTCCCCGTAGGGGAGGACTTGTGTTTCCGATTCTAACAAATCTGTTTCATGTTCTGTTGCAAATAAATTTGTTTGGTCAGGATTTGTTTTAGGATTTTTTGTTCCCCTCTCCTTCCGCTTGTGCTCCAAAGCTTCAGCGGAGGAGCGTGGAGAGGGGTTAGGGCTGAGGTTTTCTGAAAGGGTAGAAGAGGAACCTTTTAAATCCATCTGTTCAGCCAATCTTCTGAATTCTAATTCATAAAAAAGTTCTTTCAAAGCCTCTCTATTAGGCTCTTCTAGCTCTAATGCTTTTTCATCAAGTTCAATAGGCACATCACAAATAATGGTTGCCAACCATTTAGATTGAATTGCTTTATCATTATTTTGCTCCACTTTTTCTTTTAATTTCCCTTTGAGTTTGTCGCTGTTTTGTAATAAATTTTCGATGCTTCCAAAATCTTTTACCAGCTGAATAGCAGTTTTTTCGCCTACTCCGGGGATGCCTGGGATATTATCCACTTTATCACCCATTAATCCTAAAATATCAATTAGTTGATTTACATTTTGTATATCCCATTTTTTGCATACTTCTTTAACACCCATTATTTCAGCACCATTTCCTAAACGAGCAGGTTTGTAAATAAAAATATTATCAGAAACCAATTGACCGAAGTCTTTATCCGGAGTCATCATAAAGGTGGTGAAGCCCTTTTGCTCGGCTTTTTTAGCGAGTGTTCCAATAACATCATCAGCTTCATAACCATTCGAATATAACACCGGAATGTTAAAACCTTCAATCACTTTAATAATGTAAGGAATAGATTTAGAAAGGTCTTCGGGCATTTCTTCACGATGAGCTTTGTATTCTGCAAACTCCACATGGCGAACTGTTGGTTCTGATGTATCAAAAACAACAGCAATATGGGTTGGTTTTTCTTTTTTAAGAACTTCGAGTAATGTATTTGTAAAACCCAATATAGCTGACGTGTTTAAGCCTTTTGAGTTTACACGGTGATTGTTGCTGAATGCAAAATAAGCGCGATAGATCAATGCAAACGCATCAAGCAAAAAAAGTTTTTTAGTGTTTTCTGACATTCTGATTTTCGAATTATATTATTTTTCATAAAAGTAACCGAAAAAATGAAATGATTATAAATTGTGAAGCAAAAGGATGGTGAATGGTGTACGAAAAAATGCACTGTTAGATAATTTCAGATCGCTCCTACGGAGCTTCGATTTTTATATTTATTCTTTTCTACAAACAGGTCGTCCCTAAGGGACTGTCTAAAGCTCCATAGGAGCGGACTGTTTGTAGAAAACAAATGATATCGTAATATTTAGCTCCAGAGGAGCGACCTGTTGTGCAATTTTTCGTACACCCGTGGTAAATGTTTATTAATTTTGAAGAATAAAATATTAAGTTGAAACATACTACCTATTTTCTTTTTCTACTTACCTCCATTTGCATTATAAGTTGCAATAAATGCTCTCATGAAAAACCTAAACCTGTTGTTTGGGTTGCTATACCTGAGCGGGTGAATGAAGAGGTTGTTGAATTAATTCATGAAAAGCTTAGTTCGATAAACACTTCTCAACTGCTTGAAATAGTAGATGATAGTCTGTTTGCAACAAAATTGGTTGTTGAATTTTACAAAACCAACAAGTTTGCACCGGTATGGACAGATAAAGGAAAGCATCTTAACCAGAGTGATTCACTCGAAATTTTAATTAAAAATGCAGAAGATTATGGTTTGCTTACAAAGGATTATCACTTTAATAAAATTGATAGTTTAAAAAAATTAGAAAGAGATAAGTTGACAAAAAAAATTGATGCAGTAAAAATTTCGGAAGTTGAACTTCTTTTAACAGATGCCTTTTTCACATTTGCTGTTCATCTGAGCAAAGGAAGATTTAATATAGACAGCTTGTTTCGGGAATGGAAAGAAAAGGATTTAACAGTTAATTTATTGAATATTTTAAATGGTTCTATAAAACAAAATTCAATCCGAATAGCACTTGATACATTAGAACCCAAGAATAAAGAATATCAATTGTTAAAAAATGCTCTCAAAAATTTCAAATTTGAGTTTAGAGATTCGGATTGGGAAGGCTTGGCAATGCGGGAGTCGGATTCAGCAGGTTTTAATGAGCGACTAAAAAAGCGGTTGATTGCGAGTCATGATTATTTTGAAACTATCGGTGATTCGGATTCAATAAAATTAGTAAAAGGGATTAAGAACTTTCAGTGCCGTCATAATCTCATAGAAGATGGTTGGGTAGGGAAACTTACTTTTAAAGCATTACAGCGCACAAAACAGGACTATATAGACCAGATTGCCATTAATATGGAACGTTGGCGGTTGTATGAGCCACCGAACGACAAACAATTTGTTTGGATAAATATCCCCAAATATGAAATGCGTCTACTAGAAGCTGATACCCTGGTGATGAAATCAAGAGTGATAGTAGGTCAACCGGACCATAAAACGCCAATTTTAAAAAGTGTAATTCGTTATTTTTTAATATATCCGTATTGGAATGTTCCTTTTAAGATTGCTACTGAAGAAATTTTACCAATTTTAAAGAAGGACACCTCTTATTTACGAAAAAAGAATTTTGATGTGCTGGATAGGAGTGGAGAGGTGGTTGATTTTAAAATCAATTGGAAGAAATTTAATAAACATTATTTTCCCTGGAGGTTAAGACAGCGAATGGGGGAGGATAATTCACTCGGGATTTTAAAATTTAATTTCGAAAATAAATATGGAGTGTATCTGCATGATACCAATGGTCACAAATTATTTAAAAAGGAAATGCGTGGATTGAGCCATGGTTGTGTACGTTTGGAACGGTTTTTTGATTTCGCACAGTTCCTTATTCGCGATGATGAACGACACTATCCTTTAGATTCGCTGAAAATGGATCTTTTAAAAGAAGAACAGAAATATGTTTATATAAAACATCCAATCCCGATCTATATAAATTATTTTACAGTGGAGGTAGAAAGTAATAATGAATTATTCTTTTTTATTGATGTGTATAATCGCGATCAGAAGATGCTGAAAGCATTGGATGGAAAGTAATTTCTAGAATATTCTCAAACTAAATAAAGCAATATCGTCAATGTAAGGCTTACTCTGCTTGTAGTTCACACTTGTTCCAATTATTAATTTATTCAAATCCTTCATATTCAGATCCGGATTTTTTTCAATAATTTCTTTCAGAGATTCCATGCCAAAGTCTTCAGCATTATCATTTTCCAGTTCAACTAAGCCATCTGTATAACAAACAATAGATGTTCCGGGTTCGATTGTAATAACCCCTTCCTTAATGTTCTCAATTTCTTCAAACATACCTAAACCAACACATCCGGTTTTTAGGGAGGTAACAGCACCTTTTACAGATAGTAATGGCGGATTGTGTGCAGCATTCACATAGGAAAGTGTACGAGTGGAAATAGTATACTTGGCAATAAATAGTGTAATGTATTTTTCCCATTTGGCGCTGGCAATCACTTTTACATTCAGTTCTTTTATAAGTTCAGTTAATGATTTGGTATGATTGAATAAAACACGAAGGTTCGCTTGAAAATTAGACATAAGTATAGCTGCAGCAATACCTTTACCTGAAACATCAGCAACACAAAATGCAAATTCATTTTCGTTCAGCCAGATAAAATCATAATAATCGCCACCTACTTCATGGTGAGGCAAATAAAAGGCACTGGTATCCAGTTGGGCATTATTAGGCAATTTGCTGGGAAACAACATAGATTGCATATCAGATGCAAGTTCCAGCTCCTTTTTCATTGCTGCCTGTTTGATGCTTTCTTTGGCGAGTTTTTTATTTTCAATCGCAACAACAATAACGTTTGCAAGGGTTTGCACAAAATTTAAATGTTTTATTGCCGGACTAACTTCCACTTTGTCTTCCAAATCTCCAATAAGCACGTATGCCAAGGGTTTAGATTTATGAAAAACAGGAATTAAAATTTCAAAGGATTTATTTAATTTTTCTTCAGAAAAATTGATAGTACCTATTTCTTTGATCGGGAATAGATCGCGTTCAACATTAATATTATTGTACTCATCACCAACACCATATTTTAGAATACTTTGCCAACCTTTTTCGGTACTACTAAAAAGCACCAGTTTGCCTATTTTTAGCTGAGTTTCAAGAACTTCCTTAAAAATTTCAAGGAGTTGATCGGTTGAAAAATTATTGTTAATAGCTTTAGTAATTTGAAGCAAGGAGTTAAGTTTCAAATCCCTTATTTTTTTTGAGCTATTTTTATTTGCTTGAGAAAACATGTGAGAAATTTAATTGACTGAACCCAAAGTACATTTGAAAGCTACAATTTTTTAATTAAGTCGGGTAATATTTTAAGTGCCGCAACCTCTTTCATTTTAGCTCTGGCTTCACCTGCCGGGCTACCAAAATAAGTTTTACCATCCGGAATGTTTTCACCTAATCCGGCTTGAGCGAGCAATACCGCTCCTTTGCCAATTGTAACATCACTTTTAACACCTGCTTGTCCCCAAAGTGTGGCACCATCTTCAATAGTTACAACTCCGGAAACACCTACTTGTGATGCCATTAAACACATTTTTCCAACAGTTGTATCATGTCCTACCTGTACATGGTTATCAATTTTAGTTCCTGCACCAATAATAGTATCTCCCGAAACACCTTTATCAATGGTACATAGTGCACCTATCTCTACATCATCTTCAATGATTACTCTTCCACAGGAAATCATTTTATCGTATTTATTAGCACGTTTTTTATAATAAAAAGCATCAGCACCGATCACGCTGTTTGAATGAATTCTAACATTATTTTTAATAATGCAATTATCATAGATCACAACGTTAGGGTGGATCACGCAGTTATTGCCAATCATTACATTGTTGCCAAGGTAAACACCCGGCATGATCACGGTGTTAGCGCCAATTATAGCAGTATCACTGATTGGTTTTTGAGAATAATCTATCGGACAAAAATGTAAAATCAATTTATTATAATCTCTGAAAGGATCATCAGAAATGAGCAAAGCTTTGCCATTAGGGCATTCTACTTTTTTATTGATAAGAATTGTAGTTGCTTTTGAATGTAAAGCTTTATCGTAGTATTTGGGATGATCAACAAAAACCAGATCACCAATTTCAACCTTGTGTATCTCGTTCAGGCCACTAATAATATGGTCGGCATTGCCCTCAAATTCACAATTAATAAGAGTAGCAATATCTTTTAACTTGTGCAGAAATGGTAATTTCATGTGTGGTAGGTGTGCCTCTCCTTATCAATACTATTATTTCACTCG
>JAHEYA010000068.1:0-2999 GCA_023251855.1 Bacteroidota bacterium | reverse complement strand
TTATTTTACTCGTTCAGCATAAGCTGATGTGCGTGTATCAACCTTAATTTTTTCACCTTCATTAATGAACAAAGGAACCTTAACAACGGCACCTGTTTCTAATGTGGCTGATTTTAATGTGTTTGTAGCAGTATTTCCTTTTTCGCCCGGTTCAGTATAGGTAATAACCAGCTCAACAAAAACAGGAGCTTCAGCTAATATTGGTTCATCACCTTCAAAAGAAATTTTTACTTCCATACCTTCTTTTAAAAATTTAACCCCATCACCAAACAAAAAAGCAGGAACGTATACTTGTTCAAAGGTTTCATTATCCATGCAAACAATAAAATCACCTTCCGGAAAAATAAATTGCATTTGTTTGTAATCAACACGAACCAGTTCAACGCTTTCTCCAACCCGGAAGCGGTTTTCAACTATTTTACCGGTTTTCAGATTGCGCATACGAGCCTGGTAAAATGCTCGTAAATTGCCGGGTGTACGGTGTACATATTCTTCTACTCTGCAAAGCTCTCCACCAAATCGGATAACAGAACCTACGTTTAAATCGCCTGAATTTGCCATGAAAATAAATTAAAAATTAAATTGTTTGTTCTAAAAAATGGGATTACAAAGATAAGATTAAAGGGCTGATATGCAAACTGTCGAGAATGTTTAAAAGGAGGGGCACTTTGAGTTGCTGTGTTTCTGAACTTTTGTTGTTTTTCTTGTCATTTGTTTTAATTTTTTCTGGATTTTACTCTCATCCGTTTTCTTCTTATCCTTTGTTTCTTCAACCGGAGAGGAATCAGCTGGTTTTATTTCAATTTTTTTTTCTTCTTTTTTGACTGTCGATGCTATTTGTATTTTCGCAGCTTTAGAATTAGTTTTGGGTGAGTGAAACTCCTTCTCGGAAGTATTTATAAGAGAATGGGGTTGTGTTTTAGGATTTATTAAATATTTTTTCGGGCTGGTATTTTCTGTTTTTTGAACAACTTCTTTTGGCTCAATCTTATGGAATCTATTATCATCCACTTGTTTGTATTCCCCTTTTTTATGAGATTTTAAATATTCAAAATAAGCTGCTTTATCGCTTTTTTTGCTTTTTTTATTCCAGGTTGGGCAATCGGTAGTCGAGGGTTTTTTAGGTGCGGTTGTTTTGCTTTTATCTTCTTGAACAAAGCAGACAGTAGGAAATAATATTAAAATCAGGACGACTGTTTTCATTAAGAAAAGCTGCTTTTAGGAGAGAAAAGGAGAATGAATTTTAGCAGAAAGCGGAGGAGTAATTTTGTACGAGGTTATTACACCTGATAACCTCACACAAACTACTTTTCAAACTATTTTCTTCTGGCTTTAATAGCAACCCTTCTGTTTTGAGCTCTACCTTCTTCAGTTTCGTTGGAAGCAATTGGCTTACCAAAACCATAACCTACATCAGTGATTCTGTTAGAAGGAACACCTTTTGAAATAAAATAATTTTTAACGGTGGCCGCTCTTCTTTTAGATAAGCTCAAGTTGTAATAAGCAGAACCTATACTATCGCAATAACCTTCAACTACGAAATGCAGGTTAACATAACTTTTCAGAATCTTAACAACTTCATCCAAAGGTTTATAGGATTCTTCTTTTAGAGAAGAGCTGTTAAAGTTGAAAAATATTAACTTTTCGAATTTATCAATATCTTTTTCTTCCTCTAAATGGTATTCTTTTCCATCATTCACCGCTATTTCTTTCTCTTTTTCTTTTTCTTTAGTTGCAGCAGAAGCGATAGCTATATCAGCATCCAGTTTCTCTAAGTTTTTAATGTAATTAGATAATTTTACTACTTCAGCGTCAGTATATTCATGCGAAGGATTGTTTAAAAGAGCTGTTATTTGCTGTTTATCCTGAGCATTCAGTGCTGATGCATTTCCAACTGAGATTCGTTTTTCAAGTTCATTAATAATACTGTTTAATTTAGTTATTTCGGCATTGGTATAGGCGTGTAAAGAATCATTACTTGGGGTTTTTTCTCCGGTTGCACTAACAACATCGTTTATTTTTTCCAAATATTTGATATAGTTATTTAATTTAATTACATCAGAATCCGTGAAGGCATGGGAAGCACTATTAAGAAGGTCCATTATCTCCTTTTTATTTTTAAGATCAGCTTCTGATTTATTTGCACCGGGATTTAGTTTTTCTAAATTTGTTACATATTCAGTTAACTTAACTATTTCAGCATCTGTATAATAGTGGATAGGTTCAGATTGAGAAAAACAAGACAATGAGAATTGTAATGTAAATAGTATCAAAAAATATATTTTTTTCATTCTTAATATTTTATTAGAGATCGTCAATAAATTCAATTTCTTTTTCTTTTTTGTTTTTAAAATCGCAGTCCCACACAAATTTAGTGCAGGACTGTTATAATATTTCACGTTAAATTTTTCTCAAAAGCAATCAAAAATAAATTATTTTTTACCCTTTGTGGCTTTAATCACAACCCTTCTGTTTTTAGCTCTACCTTGCTCTGTCAAGTTAGTGTCAACAGGTTTTGATTTACCATAACCAACAACCGATATTCTGGCAGCAGGAATACCTTTTGAAACAAAATAAGTTTTAACAGCCCCAGCTCTTTTTCTTGATAAATTTAAGTTGTATGCAGAGGTACCAACACTATCAGTATGACCTTCAACTATGAAGTTTAACTTATCATATTTCTTTAAAATTACAACAACATCATCAAGAGGTTTGCTGGACTCTTTCGTTAAATTAGCACTATTAAAATCAAAGAATATAAATTTTTCGTACTTACTTATATCGCCTGACTCCGCAGGTATAACGCTCTCACCAACTTTAGCTTTTGCAATGGCTAAAGCAGTAGCTACAGAATCAGCATAAGCTTTCTTTTTTGCATTAGCAATAGCAACATTATTTAATGAATCTAATTTTTCTAAATTCTTTATGTATCTAACCAATTTAATAACATTACGATCAGTATAACGATGTAACGAATCATTAACAAGATCAGCTAATAT
>JAHEYA010000067.1:7090-9029 GCA_023251855.1 Bacteroidota bacterium | reverse complement strand
ACAGATACGTGATGACGCTTGAGGAAAGGAAAAAAGTATTTTGGAAAATGTTTTCGCATTTTCAAAAACCAAACGATGAATTAATGAGGGTATGTGAAATTAATTATTAGACTTTATATAAAAGAAATATAGAACGCTTTCCAGAGCGTTATATGTTTGAATTGACCAAGGCAGAAGCGGAAGTTTCAAGGTCGCAAAATGCGACCTTGAAAAGAGGTGAAAATATCAAATATTTGCCATACGCTTTTACTGAGCACGGAGTATTACAGTTATCCAATGTGTTAAAAAGTAAAAAAGCAATAGCGGTTAGTTTAAAAATTATTGATGTATTCATACAGCTCAGAGAAATATTGAATAACCATACGGAACTACGTTTAGAAATAGAAAAGATAAAAAGGAAATTAGATTATCAAGGTAAAAACATGGAAGTGGTTTTTAAATACCTAGACGAACTAATTGAAAAGAAGAATAACCCCACGCCCCGTAAAGCAGTAGGTTATAAAATACCTAAGAAAAAGTGATATCAGAAAACGTTTAATCATACAATAAAATTTCTATTCTTATTATGCTCCAAATAGTTTTTGCAACCGCAAACAAAAATAAAATAACTGAAATTCAAAAGTTGATTCCTCCAACCATTAAAGTAAATGGTTTGCATGATATCAACTGTGTGGAAGAAATTCCTGAAACTCAACCTGCAATTGAAGGAAATGCTTCTCAAAAAGCATTTTATATTTATAATAACTATAAGGTAAATTGTTTTGCTGACGACACAGGGCTTGAAATTGAAGCGCTGAACGGTCGCCCGGGTGTACTATCAGCACGTTATGCAGGAGAAAGTAAAAATGCAGATGAAAATATGAATAAAATTCTTTCTGAGATGAACGGAATAACCAATCGCAAAGCTCGTTTTAAAACAGTTATTTCTCTAGTACTTAATGGAAAAGAAACTCAGTTCGAAGGAATAATTAATGGAACAATATTAACTGAAAAACAAGGAAGCATGGGTTTTGGTTATGATCCAATCTTTGCTCCTGATTTAAATTCACACTCCTTTTCCCAAGGAGAAGGGCAGAAACTGAGGTCCTTCGCTGAAATGGACTTATCTGAAAAAAATAAAGTCAGTCACCGTGCATTAGCCGTTAATAAACTTGTTGAATACTTGAACAGCATAACCTGAAAACCCCATTTCTTAATTCTAAATTTGTAGCACTTTAATAAAGGGTGGTTCTGAAAATTAATTTTTCACGCAAAGTTCGTTAAGAAAAAAAAGGTTGAAATTGAACGCTTTGCTTCTTTTCGCCTTTGCGAAAAACTTTAATTTTTTAATTGTGCTTTAGTATCACTATAAAATATGAAAATAGGAATCATTTTTGGAGGTTTTTCTAAAGAACGCGAAATATCTTTTGCCGGTGGAAGAACTGTTTACGATAATCTTAATAAATCTCTATTCGAGGCTGTTCCAGTGTTTGTGGACAGTTTCGGGAATTTTGTGTTATTAAATTGGGAGTTCGTTTACAAAGGTAGCATCCGTGATTTTTATCCTCCAACCGAATTTTTGCCTGAAAATAAAGCTGGAGATTTTCAGATATATGCTGAACAGATCGGTAAACTATCTGCTGAACAACAACTTCAGCTCATCAACAAAATAGGGCAAAAAATTGAACCTGCTGATTTGAAAAACCATTTTGATTTTGCCTTTTTATGTCTGCATGGCCCTTTTGGTGAGGATGGAAAAATTCAAGGTATGTTTGAATATTTTGGAATTCCTTATTCCGGTTCCGGGGTTTTGCCATCTGCTATTGGCATTGATAAAAGTGTGCAAAAACGGTTGATGGTAAATGCCGGATTTAATAGTCCTCCTTTTTTTACAATAGACCGCGATAGCTATATTAGCGGGAATTTCAAAAATGCTTTTGAAAAAGCAAAAAAAGAAATT
>JAHEYA010000067.1:0-7080 GCA_023251855.1 Bacteroidota bacterium | reverse complement strand
AGTCATAAAACCCGCTAATCAAGGCTCATCTATTGGTGTCAGTATTTTGTATGAGGATAATAATTTTCAATTCATGCAAGCGGTTGAAAAAGCTTTTTTTACAAGATGGGTTGATGCCAACGATTGGAAAAAATTAAAATCTCAGGAAAAAATTGATTATATCCGTGTGCTTGCTGATATTCGTGAAGGACTCGGAATGCCTGTTAGCATTGGGTCTCACATTTGTTATCATCCTTCAGATTTAATCGATTATTTAAATGCACTTTTTGAAACAGAAAAGGAAGGAGTTGTTCTTGAATCATTAGATGGTGAAAGCAAAGTATTGATTGAGGGCTTCATCTCAGGAAAAGAATTTTCTTGCATTGTTCTTCAGGATAGTTCCCCCTCTCCAAAGGAGAGGGGGGGAGGGGGTGAGGCTAGGCGTGCTGCTCTTGCTCTTCCTCCTACAGAAATCAGAAAAGGAAAAGAATTATTCGATTATCGCTCAAAATATTTACCCGGGTTATCTCGTAAAATTACTCCGATTGATCTTCCTAATGAACAAATACAAGCTATTCGCAAAGAATGTGAACGTTTATTTTATGCCTTGAGTTTTGATGTATATGCCCGTATTGATGGTTTTATAACGAATGAAGGAAAAATATTTTTGAATGATCCCAATACTACTTCCGGCATGATGCCTTCTTCTTTCTTCTTTCATCAGGCTGCTGAAATTGGTTTAAATCCTTCTCAGTTTTTAACCTACATCATACGTACTTCACTTGCTCAACGCATTATCGCCTCTAAAAATAGTGGAGTATTTGATAATTTATTGGGTTCACTCGACAAGTCAATAAAAGCTGATAAAGCAGCTACCACAGATAAAATTAAAGTGGCTGTTATTTTAGGCGGTTACTCTTCTGAACGTCATATCTCAGTGGAGAGTGGTAGAAATATTTATGAAAAATTAGCCTCCTCATCTAAGTACCAACCTATCCCTGTTTTCCTTACCGGCAATGCTGATGAACACATTATGTATCAGGTTCCGGTAAATATTTTATTGAAAGATAATGCAGATGATATCAAAGATAAAATTGAAAATTATAAAGTTCATGATCTTTTAAAACTCATTATTGACGAATGTTCCGGTATTACCAATAAATATTCAAGTAAAAATAATCTTGCAAAACCGAAACATTTAACCTACTCCGAATTGGCAAAAATGGTAGATTGTGTATTTATTGCACTTCATGGCCGTCCGGGTGAAGATGGAGCTGTTCAGGCTCAGTTGGAAAAGGTGGGTTTACCTTATAATGGTTCTGGTGTAGATAGTTCACAAATTACAATTGATAAATACCGTACCAATGAAATTTTAAAACAAAATGGTTTCATGGTTGCCGAACATTTATTGATAACAGAGGATGCCTGGAATGCCAATAAAAATAATGTATTGAACATTATAAAAGAAAAAATCCATTTTCCTTTTATTGCCAAACCGGTTGATGATGGTTGTTCATCGGCAGTTCGTAAAATAAAAACAGTCGAGGAATTTGAAGCATTCGCAAAATTGATTTTTCGTAAACTGGAAAATTTAGACAGTCCATCTGCGAAATTGCTTCATATTATGGAGAAAGAGGAGTTTCCTCGTAAAACTGTTTTGCTTGTTGAAGAACTAATCAGTAAGCGAGATGCCTCTCATTTTCTTGAAATTACGGGCGGAATGCTTACCAAATTTGATAAACAGGGTAATGTCATCTATGAAGTTTTTGAATCTTCTGAAGCATTAAGTGAAGGTGAAGTATTGTCTTTGGAAGAAAAATTTTTAGCCGGACAAGGCCAAAATATTACTCCTGCAAGGTTTTCAAAAAATAGAGAAGAGCGTCAACAAATTTCAGAAAAAGTGAAAAAAACTTTTGGTGAAGTAGCTAAACTCCTGAATATTAGAGGCTATACACGTATCGATGCTTTTGTTCGTATTTATAATGTAAGTAGAGTAGAGGTCATTTTTATTGAGGTAAATTCTTTGCCCGGAATGACTCCTGCTACCTGCATTTTCCATCAAAGCGCCATCAATGGTTACAAACCTTATGATTTTATTGATAACATTTTAAACTTTGCTTTTCAAAATTCTAAAGTTTCACTCAACCCTGACAGGGTTTGAAACCCTGTTAGGGGTAAACTCCTCAGCGCTAAGAGCAATTCAAATTACAAAATAAATTTTATCAAGAAAATTTAATAATGTTGAAAATCGGAATAACAGGCGGAATAGGAAGTGGTAAAACTACTGTTTGCAAAATTTTTGAAATGCTTGGTGTCCCTGTTTATTATGCTGATGAAGAATCCAAAAAAATTTTAGTGACTGATAAAAATGTTAAAGCTGCAATTCTGAAAACCTTTGGAAAGGACATTTTGAATGATGAAAATAATATTGACCGACAAAAATTAGCTACACTTGTTTTTAATGATAAACAAAAATTAGAAAGCCTCAATTCTATTGTACATCCTGCTGTTAATGAGCATTTCAAGAATTGGTTAAAAAAATATTCGTTTCAAAAATATATTTTGAAAGAAGCAGCTATTTTATTCGAAAGTGGTGCGTATAAGGCTGTCGACAAAGTAATTGCAGTAGTTGCACCGGTGGAGTTGAAAATTGATCATGCTATGAAACGTGATAAAATAACACGTGAACAAGTACTTCAACGTATTGCCAACCAAGCTAAAGATAGCTATATAATTAAGCATTCTCAATTTGTTATTCATAATGATGAGGAGCAACTCCTGATCCCACAAGTAATTGCTGTTCATAAACAATTGATGCAATTGTAAAATAGTTGTGCAAAATTGCACTAACTTTAGTATTTTCGACAAACAAATTAAACTATTTATCTACTATGGAAAATCAAGGAACAGCGAATCAAGGACAACAAAATCAACAGTTCAATCAACAATTTACTCAGGCATTTGGTCAGCAGCAATTACCTAATTCAACAGCTGTTTTAGTGTTAGGGATTCTTTCAATTGTTGGTTGTTTTTGTTATGGTATTATTGGATTAATATTAGGAATTATTGCATTGGTATTGGCCGGAAAAGCAAATACATTATATGAGCAAAATCCTTCTCTCTACACAGAAGCATCATTAAAAAATTTAAAATCCGGAAAAGTCTGTGCCATTGTTGGTACTTGCATTTCTGGGTTATGCTTTGTTATCATGATCATCTATATTATTTTTATAGGTACCGTGCTAACTGCTATGCCATGGGGTTCAATCATGCATGCTCACTAATTAATAACTGAAATTTCTTCATTTCAGCATCTGTTTTTTATCTTTTTTATTTCTTAAGATGTTATCATTTATTCACTGGCTCGAAAATCACATGATGCCCTGTTTTTATAAACAGATTATAGGTATTGATTGCCCTGGTTGTGGAATGCAACGCTCACTTATTGAATTAATGAAGGGCAATTTTGTTGTCAGCTTCAAATTATATCCCGCTTTACTCTTCGTGATGATCACGCTAAGCATAACTGCTTTACATTTAATTTTAAAATTAAAGAATGGCGCCCGAATTATACAATATTCCTTTATTGCTACTTCTGGAGTCATACTGATTAATTATCTGATTAAATTTATGCCATTTCCCAATATATTTTAGTCAATCACTCCCCTCTCCTTTGGAGAGGGGTTGGGGGTGAGGTTTAAAAAAAATAGACCAATTGATAATAAGTATTAAGTTTATTTAATGAAAATTTTTGACTGTAATCAAATTAAGGAACTCGATAAATTTACAATCGAACATGAACCTATTGCTTCGATTGATTTGGTGGAACGTGCTACCTCAGCCTGTGTTCATTGGCTTATAGAAAAATACTCTCTCGACACAAAATTCAAAATAATTTGTGGCTTAGGAAATAATGGCGCTGATGGATTAGCAATTGCAAGACTGTTGTCTAAAAAAAAATATTCGGTCGAAGTCTTTGTTATTCGTTATTCAGAGCATGAATCAGAAAATTTTAAAATAAATTTCAAACGCATTGATCCCAAGAAAATTTCAATTCACACTATTTTTTCATTTTCACCTAATACCTCCCTCCCCTTTGGGGAGGGCTGGGGTGGGGCTATTATAATTGACGCTATTTTAGGTTCTGGACTGAATAAACCCATTAATGGCTTAATTTCAGATGTTATTACTTTTATTAATAAATCCAATCCTTCCAGTGTGATTTCAATTGATGTTCCTTCAGGGTTGTATTGTGATTTGCTCAATGAAACCAATAATTTAATTGTAAAAGCAAAACATACACTCACTTTTCAATTTCCTAAATTATCATTTATGTTTCCTGAATCTAATAAATACATTGGCGAGTTCTCTGTTTTAGATATTGGTTTACATCCCGCTTTTATTGGGCATACATCTACAAAAAATTACTTCATCACTAAAAATGATGTACTTGCTTTTTTTAAAACAAGAAATAAAATTGCGCATAAAGGAAATTTTGGTCATGCTTTAATTGTAGCGGGAAGTTACGGAAAAATAGGTGCTGCCGTTCTTGCATCAAAAGCCTGTATTAGAGCAGGGGCAGGACTTCTAACTACTCATGTTCCAAAATGCGGGTATGAAATTTTACAAACTTCTTTTCCTGAAGCAATGGTAGATGCGGATAGTGAATCAAATTTTTGTACTGATAATATTCACCTTGAAAAATACAATGCTATTGGTGTTGGTCCTGGTTTAGGTTTGGAAAAGCAAACTCAGAACGTTGTAAAATTAATAATTCAAAATGCTACAGTACCAATCGTTTTTGATGCCGATGCAATTAATATAATTTCTGAAAATAAAACCTGGCTCGCCTTTATCCCCGCTAATACTATATTTACACCTCATCCAAAGGAGTTTGAACGACTAATTGGTAAATCAGAAAATAGTTTTGAACGTTTAAAATTGCAACGTGAATTCTCATCAAAATATTCTGTTTATATTGTCTTAAAAGGTGCTCATACTTCTGTATCTTGCCCTAATGGTGAGATTTATTTTAATTCAACCGGGAACCCCGGTATGGCAACTGCCGGCAGTGGTGATGTATTAACCGGAATAATTACTGCTTTACTTACTCAAGGCTATTCATCACAGCAGGCTTGTGTTCTGGGAGTTTATTTACACGGACTAGCGGGTGATTTTGCAGCACTCCATAAATCTGAAGAGGGGATGATTGCATCTGATATTATTGAATATTTATCGGAAGCATTTAAATTTTTACATTTGACCTAACACTGCATTCATTCTTGGCTCTCTAAGAAGCTGTTTAAAAATGATAAAAAAATACCTTGCATTAACGAAAAGTTAAATTTTATTGAGATGCAAAAGTCCTTCTCCTTTGGAGAAGGATTTAGGATGAGGTCAAAAAATGCAGATTTTTGGCACTTTGTAAAATATTTCATTCAAATTTAGGCAGTCTCTGAGCCTTTTAGAATTTTTTTATAAGCATATGATATTTTAAAATTTATTTCACCTCTTCTTTGCAATACTTCCTGATTAGTTCATAGGCTTTTTCATTATTCAATCCATCGGCCTGTTTTAGATCTTTACAAGCTCCTTTCCTATCACCTGATGCAAACTTTACCGCTGCTCTGTTAATGTAGGCTGTCGAAAAATCAAACTTCAGCGAAATAGCCATGTCCAGGTCTGCAATTCCTTCTTTATATTTCTTCAATCCACCTTTGGCTACTCCTCTGTTCATATATGCAATAATGTTTTTAGGATCCAGTTCAATTACTTTATCAAAATCTCTCACTGCTCCATTGTTGTTGTTTAAATTCAATCGTGATGCACCACGTGTTATCAATGCATCTATATTTTCTGAGTCCACTTTAATATAAACACCAAGATCCTTATCAGCTCCCTGAAAATCTTCTCCATTAAATTTAATTTTTCCTCTCCATAAATAAGCTTCATTATTTTTAGGATTTAGCTCCAAAACTTTATTTAGATCATTCAACGCAAGTACATAATCTTTTATGAAATTGTTATAAATGATTCCTCGCTTCAAATAGGCCATTTCAAAATTTGGACTAATCTCAATTACCCTTGAATAATCATTAAGTGAAGGCTTTTGATCTCTTCCTTTTTCCTGTAACATCCCACGTAAATAATAGGCATCCATATCATCCACATTTATATCTAATGCTTTATTGTAATCCAACATTGCTTCCTTGGCTTTGCCCAGTGCTAACAATACTACACCACGGGCACGAAAAACTTCACCTCTTGAAGAATCAATATCTACAGCCTTGTTAAAATTTTTTAATGCACTTTTAAAATCGAAAACTTTTGTTTGTGTTACTCCCAACTGATAATTTGCTGAATAAGATTCCGGACTTTCTTTCACTGCTTTTTTATAATCTTTAATTGCTTCTATATAAAGTGCATTTGCAGCTACAGCATTATTGTTTTTCATTCTCACAGCTGCCGAATCACATTTAATAGTTGCAGAAGTGAAAAAACTAGAAACTGGTAGAGTTGACACAGGTTTTGGCATATCACCTTCTTGTGAAAATAACTGAACTGAAAATAAAATAAATAGAAATGAGAAATATTTTGAAAAGTGTTTTAGCATTATTGTATTAATTTAAATTTCTAAGTTTTTCAAAGTTAATCAATCTTATTTTTTGAAATGTTTTTTGTGAAAAAAAAAATTAAATAATAAAAAAACTCCAACCACTTAAGGATGGAGTTTAATTTTTTACAAAATCTATTTTGAAATTAATAACTAACTACTAACTACTAACTACTAACTACTAACTACTAACTACTAACTACTAACTACTAACTACTAACTACTAACTACTAACTATTTAAGCAGGTGTTTGTTCCGGCTTTGGTAACAATACTTTACGTGATAATTTGAATTTTCCGGCCTTAGGGTCAACTCCAATTAATTTCACTTGAATTTTATCTCCTTCTTTTAAAATACCTTCCATACTGTCCAATCTACGGTGTTCAACTTCAGAAATGTGAAGCAAACCATCCTTGCCTGCCATAAATTCAACAAATGCACCAAATGGCATTATTGTTTTTACTTTGCCTTCATATACTTCACCAACT
>JAHEYA010000066.1 GCA_023251855.1 Bacteroidota bacterium | reverse complement strand
ATTTCACCATCATTTTCGAGTTCACTATAAGTGTAATGTAGCCTTTTTTGCTAATAATTCTTCCTTGCTTTCGCGCCAATTTTCATCATCAACACAACAATCAACCGGGCAAACAGCAGCACATTGCGGTTCATCATGAAAACCAACACATTCGGTGCATTTATCAGATACAATATAATAAAGATCCATTGAAACTGGTGTTTCCGGTGTATCCGCATCAACAGTAAGTCCGCTTTTAGAAGTAAACATCCCCTTTAAAGAAGTGCCATCAGAAAAACGCCATTCATTACCTCCTTCATATATCGCATTGTTGGGACATTCAGGCTCACATGCTCCACAGTTGATACATTCGTCAGTTATTTTAATCGCCATAAGAGTCTTTGGTTTTTATTATTTTTACAAAAATATTATACAAATATACGACAAAGCAATTATTAATGAAATCGTTTAAGATTTGTAAAAAATGATACTTGCTCACCAAATAAAAGCCTTTGTTACACTCGGTGTTTTCTTAAAACAATTTTCAGAGAATGAAAGAAAACAAACTGATAACTCCCTAAATGTAATATACTACGATGAGTTTAATGAGTTGGTACGATCCATTCATTTTCATAACGGATGGTTTACAGAAACCAATGTTCGCAATGCTATTGCTTCTATTGCAGACTGTTTAGAGTCGGAACAGCTAGAAAACTGGCTCATTGCATATCCTGAAATTTCCAGAAATGAAAAACCCAAAAAAGTAGCTGTTATAATGGCAGGAAATATCCCAATGGTGGGCTTTCATGACATGTTATGTGTTTTGTTATCAGGAAATAAATTTATTGGAAAACTATCATCAGATGATAAAATGCTATTACCATTTATAGCAAAAATATTAATTGCTATCGAACCTCTATTTTCGGAATACATTGAATTTACAGAGGGTCAGATAAAAAATATCGATGCTGTGATTGCAACAGGCAGTGATAATACAGCTCGTTATTTCCAATATTACTTTGGGAAATATCCACATATAATCCGAAAAAATAGAAATTCAGTTGCTATACTATCTGGCAAGGAAAGCACGAATGAACTTGGTCTGTTGGGAAAAGATATTTTTCAATATTTCGGATTGGGCTGTCGTAATGTTTCCAAATTATTTGTTCCCAAAGAATATGATTTTAAACTATTTTATGAATCCATTTTCGATTTTCAAAATGTAATACACAATAATAAATATTGCAATAATTATGAATACAACAGAACCTTGTATCTGATGAGTAATCATCCATCTTTATTAGATAATAATTTTTTATTGTTGAAAGAAGACGAATCATATTCTTCACCTATTGGTGTGTTATTTTATGAATTTTATGATTCAATACCACTCCTAATGAAAAAACTTGAAAATGATACAGAACAAATACAATGTATCGTTTCATCCACCAGTTTGAAGCTTAAAATTGAAAACTTAACAGCGTTTGGTGAAACTCAATGTCCCAAACTGACTGATTATGCTGACAGTATTGACACTATGCACTTTTTGATCAATCTATGAAATTATTTTTCCTTGTTTGAAATTTCCTTATTTTTATTGTATCTTGTCAACCTATAAAAGTTTTTTTAGAAAAATCATATCTGAAAGCTGTTGAAATAATTTGATTAAAATTTGGTATGAAATATTTAGTACCGTTAAATTTTATTGGAGAATTAGTAATAATAAATATACTTTTGTTAACTGTATTTTATTCTTCTCCAAGCCTGGTTACCCCCAACATACTTCTTTTCTGTACTATTGCTTGGTTTCTCAGCACTTTTTTTACCAAACATTATTATTTCAACCGATCTCCTGGAATTTTAATTAATATTTTTAATCTATGTACGCTGTTTGTTCTTTATGTGTTGGTATTTTATGCTTTTATTGGGTTTTTCCATAAAAATACATTTTCCGATACTCAAATCCTGCACTACTCCTTTTGGCTCTTTATATCACTTATGGTATGGCGGATTACGGTCTTTTTTTTTATTCTAAAATTGTTGGTGAGAAGTAGTCGAAACAAAAAAAACATTGTAATTGTAGGATTAAGTACAAATAGCATTTATTTAAAGGAATTTTTTGGGAAACATCCTGAATATGGCTATGAGGTTTTAGGCTTTTTTTCCAATAACCGCACTACCACAAATGAAAAAGTTTTAGGTACGGAAGATGAAGTTGAACAATTTGTGTTAAATAATAAAGTCTCTGAAATATTATGTTCCCTTGAAAAAGTGAACTCTGCATCATTAAATTCAATTATAAAATTTGCAGAAAACAATTTAATAATTGTGAAATTTATTCCGGATTCTACTAGCGCTTTAGGCTATAATTTAGTTCTTAGTTATATTGAATTGATCCCACTTTTGTTGATGAGGAAAAATCCTTTTGACGAGATATTGAATCAATATTTAAAACGTGCCTTTGACCTGTGCTTTTCTGCACTTGTTGTGATTTTTATCTTATCCTGGCTTATACCTGTTATTTCTTTGTTTGTTTTATTTAGCTCAAAAGGCCCCCTGTTTTTTGTTCAAAAAAGAAGTGGCTTAAATAATACACCTTTTAATTGCATCAAGTTTCGAACAATGAAATTGAACGAAGAGGCCGATAGTAGCCAGGCAATAAAAAACGATCCACGGCTTACAAAAGTTGGTTCATTTTTACGAAAAACCAGTTTAGATGAAATCCCACAGTTTTTTAATGTTTTATTTGGTAGTATGTCAGTTGTTGGGCCTCGCCCACACATGTTAAAACATACAGAAGAGTATTCTCAAAAAGTTGACCGTTATATGGTTCGTCATTCTGTTAAGCCTGGCATTACCGGGCTTTCTCAAATAATGGGTTATAGAGGAGAAACAAAGGAATTGTATCAGATGAAGATGAGGGCAAGAGTGGATCGATTTTATATTGAAAACTGGTCGTTTTATTTAGATATAAAAATCATTTATTTCACCCTGATCTCTTTATTCAAAAAAGATGAAAATGCTTTCTAAGTATATCTAAACAGGAATATCTTTTTTTCCGTTTTCCTTATATAATGCCATAATCAACCCAAGTATAAATGTTCCGGCTCCATATATTACAATATTGGTGAATAATTTGGGGCTATCAGGTTTTTTTCTTGGAGTAAAATATTGAATCACCTGAATGTTTTCACTAAGTATTAAAGAAGAGTTCAGATTAAGATTATCCTGAAAAAGGTTGATTCCTTCTTTAAATATATTAATTGGGTCAATCGGCTGACCAAAAACAAATCCATTAGAAGTGCCTCTGGGCGACAAATTAGATGCTATGACCAACTTCAAACTATCCAATTGTCGAATATCCCCAATAAGCTTTTTCTGCATCAACTTTATGTTCTCCTTTTTTATTTCTTTTCTTTTCAAAGCGTATTCATTATTTTCAAGATAATTTACAAGAGCTTTTTGAAGAGTGTCAAAAACAGAAGGACTGGAAACGTAAGCTTTTATTTTAAAAGGTTTGACAAGAGCAACAGTATCCTTATCATCAAATATTTTAGGAACTTTATTGTTATAATTAAGAAATTCAATTTTCTGAATTTCTTTTGCAGAACCAATTTCAATTTTTAACTCTTGTGCCAACAATTCAGGAACTTTATCCTTTATCAATAGATTAAGTGTATTGATCATATCAAAACAATACTGATTATTCAAGGTAGTTGATGATACTGTGAGCGTTGAGATATAAGTAGGTTTAGAAACAAAAGTCAATCCGACTCCTAAGGCAGCTCCCAAAATAGAAAAAACAAAAAGAAATACAATTTTTTTTCTTATAAAAAGACAAAGTTTAATGAACGTATTCCATAAAGAAGAAAAAATCTGTACTATCTTATTATAGATGATTCTCAGATCTACTTCTTTATCTGTCTTAGAAATGTTATCCATGCCTTTTTAATTAGGTTTTAGTTTTAATAGTTAACACAAATGTATGAAATAATTTATACTTCTATTGATCGCTATTTTTGCTCCTCTTTAGCCAATTGATTCTTATTTATTTGGAATGCCAAAAGGGCATTAAAAAATGCAAAAAACATTACCCCCTGCTGCCTTTCTAATAATGACTCAGTAAGAAAACATAAAGAAACAAGAAAAAGAAAGCACAAGTACAATTTATTTTTATCCTTATAAGCCGTTACAAAAGGAAAGATTAATGATAGTATAAAGATGATCACTCCAATTATACCAGTTCCCAGAAGGTATTGAAAGTACTCATTATGCGGATTCATACCTTTTAAAGAAATAAATTTTAGATCGCCTGTACATTCATCCAGATCATCCTGTACATCTCCTACCCCGGTACCTATAATTGGATTTTTAATAAAGTTCGCCAATGTACATTTCATAATGCTTACTCTGCATGCTATGCTATTCCATGAATTGTCTCCTACTTCATAATTAGCGGAATTGAATAACGGATAAAAACGATCTTGTACATACTGAGAATTTTTTATTGTAATAAAAAAAATACTTACAGGTAGAACAATAAATAAAACACCTACCAACCAACGCTTTTCCTTTATTATAAAAGTAATACAAACAATTAATGCCAATAAAAAAAGTGAAATAATGGACATTTTTCCTCCCAACAAAAACAAAAAAAACAATAAAAATGCAATTAGTATTATTATAAGAATTGAAATATACTTTTGCTTTTCTTTAACAAACAAAAAGTAACATAAAATAATAATTGTAAATGACACATATAAACTTAAATAAACATGCGAAATGCCCAATAATTGGTCACTCATCGTAGTTCCATACATTTCAGTAAAAATTGTAGTAAGCGAGTTTGCAATATAATTTCGATAGACAGTATATCCTAAAGCGCTTATAGATACCAGAGAAATACTGATTACAAGGGAATAAAGTATTGATGTTACTGTTTTTGGGGTAAGTTTTATAGTAAACAATATCAATGGAAAATTCTTTCTGGACTGAAAACAACCCCACTTCTTTGTTATCTGCATAAAGCACACTGATCAGTTGAATTAAAAAAGTCAAAAGAAAAAGAAAAACAAGTTTGTTTTTTAACGCTTCCAAAATGTTTTTATATCCTCCCAATAGTATCCATACTAATACTATTCCTATCGTTATTATTGCACTAATACTATGATAGAATGGCAGTGATGCAGGAAACAGGACAAGCAAAAAGTTGAAAAAACGATTCAAAAAAAAATTTTTATTTTCCTCGATTACAGACATCCTATTTGTTAGTTTATTAATTTTCCATACTCATTTCCATATTGTTTTGCCATCGACTCAACACTAAAATCTTTCTCCATCAGGCTATGTGAATTTTTTGCGTATTCCTTAAGTAGCTCTCTTTTGTTATTCAGAAAAACTATTTTCTCAATAGCCTCTCCAGCTGTGTTAAATATAAAACCATTGTAATCATTTATTACCAGGTCACAATTTCCAACGCAATTAGTAAGCAATAATGGCTTATTCAGGTTCATTGCTTCTAATACCGCAAATGGTAATCCTTCCCACGAAGCCGTTGAAATATAAAGATCTGCTTGAGATAACTGTTCCATTACTATTGATTTATCAACCCAACCTGATATTTTAATGTTTTTTGAGGTCAATACATATTCAAGCTCTCCTCCACCTATCCATAAAAACTGGTAATTGGGATCATTTTCAAAATATTTTGCAATTTCAGTAAATAAAAACGGATTTTTTTGAATTGTAGCCCGACCGGTTGTAGCAATAGTAAATTTACCCTTTTTATCAAACTCTTTTTTTGAAGTATAATCAAAAATTTCAGTTCCATTATTAATATAAGTACTTTTTATTCCTTTTTTAATTTGTTCTTCCGCTTCAGACTTAGAACAGGAAACCACTCTTCCACAAAGCCAATTTGCTGCTCTTTCCAGAAATAAAAAAACTTTTACTTTCAGAGGAGAAATATCTTTGCGAATAAATGGAAGACCATTAGGAGTATATATTACATTTTTTTTACCAAGAAAAAAACAAACAAATCTGCCCAAAAAACCGGCTTTTGAGGAATGTAAATGAATTGCATCGCATTCAATTTTTTTTATTAATCCTAACAGAGAAATTGTTGCTTTAATATCTTTTAACAAGCCTATTTCTCGCTGAACATTCTTCCATTGATAAAATGTAACATTCGTATACGTTTGTTTTACTTCATTGATTCTCACAAAGGCTCTTTCACCATAAATAATGTGATGATGATGTTGAGGTAAATATTTTACGAGATAAAGAACAAAATCAGCACTTCCTCCACCTGATTCTATTATATGAGTGATCGTCATTCGAGGTATAATGCTTCTAACTGTTTTGAGTAACTATTAATATCGTATTTATCAAGATACGATTTGTAACCATTGTCTCCAATATGTTTCCGGAATTCAAGAGATTTATATATTTTAAGTATCTGATCTGAGAGTTGTTTATAATCTTTAGGTTCAAATAGCAGTCCATTTATTCCATCCCTTATTAATTCTTTTGGTCCTTCTATATTTGTTGCAATAACAGGTACAGAAGCTCTGAAAGCTTCTAATACCACAATTCCTAAACCTTCAAAAACAGATGGTAAAACAAAAATATCTGATGCAGAGAAATATTCCTCTGGGTTAGGAGTGCTGCCAACAAAAAACACCCGTTCCAAAACACCAAGTTTAGATGCCAAATTCTGAAGTTTCTCTTTCAATTTCCCCTCTCCAACAATGATTATACAAAGATTTGGTATGGAGTTTCCTAATTCTTTTGCAGCGAATAAAATTGTCTCAACAGATTTTTGTATTTCCAATCGTCCAACAAATAAAGCGCAAAAGGAATTTTCTGAAATGTTAAGCTCCTCTCTCAATTTATCTTTACTCTTTTCGACTACTATGTTGGGTATAGCATTGTGAATAAGTTTGATATTAGCTTTTGAAACATGTAATTTTTTTTCAACATGATGGAAAACAGATTGTGAAATTGCAATTACTTTACATTTTTTTGCAATTGTATTAAAAAGAATAGAATAAATAAAAAAGATCAAATCGTCTTTCCAGTTCCATTTGAAATAAACGTTATGCATCGTACAGTAGAGTTTCATCGGCAGTCCTCTACATGCATACATCCCAATCAAATCAGCATGTCCAAGATGGGTATGTACAACATCAGGATTAATTTTTTTGACCAATGAACGGATATTTTTTGCACAACTCAAACCCAAGGGCACATGATAAACCTTTATTCTAGGGTGAAATGATAATTTTAGTTTCGGTTCTCCTTTGAGATAAATGATGTGAATTTCATGTTTTTCAACAAGAACATTTGAAAAATTAACCAGTAATTTCTCTGCTCCACCATATACCAATGATGTTATGATCTGGCAGATTATCATTTTTTTGCCTTGAAATAATAATTGATCAATTCTTTATCTGATAATTGTTTATCTGATTTGGTTCCAATAAAATAAAACCCCGAAGCCCCATCATTATCACGCACATTGCATTGAGTAAGGTAATCAAAATATTTTATCCAGAAACCGGTAAGTCGGGCAAAAAATTTAATTAATAATTTCATTGTTTTATTATATCCAAATAATGCTAATAAAAAATATTGATAGGACCATGCTAAAGCAGCACCACTTCCTGCTGTTGCACCACTTTTTATTTCAGTAAAATTTTGAAATAATTTACGATGACCAGAGTGAGAATACCGTGTAAAGTCATAAGGACCTCCATGTACCTGTTGCATAAAAGGAGTTTCAGCATATACTATTCCATTTGGTTTTAATACCCTGTGAATCTCCCGAACACATTTCATAGGATCTATAACATGCTCTAATACAGCTTGAGCAATTATACAATCAAAACTTTGATCCTTATAAGGAATAGAATGTGCATCAAAAATTATTTTTGTTCGTGGTCCAAAAGAAACATCTCCTTCAACAATTTCTAAATTTTCAGAGTTCACAAAATCAGCCATACCATCACCAACAATACTTCCTCCTATTACTAATACTTTGGGCTTGTTTTGGGATTTATTATTTAGAAGTGAGTTTTCAAGAAATTTAAAATTCTTTTTTCCTAAATTATTTCCACCAATACTTGGAAGAATCACCTTGCTAAGATAACTGATCGAATTTCCTTTTTTAGAAATATCAAAAAACAGATTTTTTTGATTTATAAAATCTGAAAAAGAAAAAATACTTTCAGCTTCATTAATAATAACCGAAATATTATTTATCAACGGATAATTCACTTTACAGCTATCACACTTTATACTTTCATCACTAATAGTTGTTCTTTCAATACTATTTTTGCATGAAACACAAATCAAATTTTCCTTAATTGTTTCTTGTAGTCCCATTACGATGTTTTAAGCAATTTTTGTTTTACTATGCTTGTTATTTTAGCTCTAAATTGAAAAAATTCAAAAAACAAACTGTCGATACTATTAAAATTAAAATTTGTTGCTAACACATTTTTATATTCTGCATAAACCTTTTTGTCATTATCCTTATTTTGTGTTTTGCTGTTAGAATGTACTCTAAATTTTCCAATCATTTTAGATATTCTTTGAAAATTAAATCCTTTATTAATTGCCCTCGAAAAAAAATCAACATCCATACAATAATGCAGTTTTTCATCCAATTGTCCAACTGTTTCAGTAACTTTTTTCCTCCAAAATACGGTTGGTTGAAGCGGACAAAACCTTCCATGGGCAAACATCCATTTATTCCATTCTATGGGATAAACATCACAGATCCATTTGGAGTCTTCTGCTATCAGTTGATAATAGCCATAAACAATATCTACATCCCGATGCTCCTTAAAAAAATTCACAACTGTTTCAAATGTATCAGGAAAGTAAGTATCGTCAGCATTTTGCCACGCCAGAATATCGCCCTTTGCCATTTTTAGTCCTTTATTAATGGCATCAGATTGTCCATTATCTATTTCCGACAGATATTTTAAGTGCGTATACTCTTTTATTATTTCCAGGGTATTGTCTTTTGAACATGCATCAATAACTATATGCTCAAAGTT
>JAHEYA010000399.1 GCA_023251855.1 Bacteroidota bacterium | reverse complement strand
TTCTCCTGAACAATTTTTTCTTGCAGGAAAAGAAGTTTACCTCTATTGTCCGCTCGGATATGGCAATTCAAAACTATCCAATAATTTTTTTGAAAGCAAGTTGAAAGTTACTGCAACCACAAGAAATTGGAGAACAACAAATGAGCTTCTCAAGATTATGAAAATGGTATAACTATAGTTTCTCTTTTTCTTTTATTCCTCTAATAACCTACCCGTTTTTCTATATTTTGAAAATTAAAAAAAAAGAAGTACTTTTGTCGCCTCAAAAAATAGAAAATAGATGAAAACTAAAATTGCTTCTTTTACCCTGTTATTGTTGATTATCGGCATAGTTTCTTGTAAAAAAGATAAGGTAACGCTTGATGAAGATGATCAACCAACCGGTAGTACTTCAGTTTCTCATTACCATGGGTTGGGGGCAATAAAAACTCCGAGGTCTATTTATGATGCCCTTCCTGTTTATCAATTGGAGAATTCCAGGCCAGTTCAACCACTTACATTTATTCAAAGTCACCCACCTGTTGGAGATCAAGGAGCAAGCGAAACATGTGCAGCTTGGGCATTTGGATATGCAGCAAGAAGTATTGCTTACAAGTCATCACATCCGAGCAGTTCATGGAGCAATTCTGTGAACAAATTTAGTCCAGCTTATGTTTATAATTCACTTAATAATGGTTCTTGTTCTGTTGGAGTGAGTGCTACTGATGTTTTTCATCTTTTTAAAACCAAAGGTGTATGTACCTGGACAAAAAAACCTTTTGTTGCAGGGCAGTGCTCTCCGGTTCCAAATGCAGTGATGAATTCAAATGCGGCTAGCTATAAAATTGCAAACCATAGCTGGGGTACTATTTCTTTACCAAGTAATGCTGCTGCCTTAACACAATGTGTTAATTCTATTAAAGCAAATTTGCTTGCAGGAAATGCAGTAATCTGTGGCTTTTATGTAGATAATAATTATGACGATTTAGCAAGTGGACAAATCTTAAAAAACTATAACCACTCTACTGTTCGTGGAGGCCATATGAATGCGATAGTTGGTTACAATCAAACAAAAAAATATTTCATTTTACAAAATTCCTGGGGAACATCTTGGGCTACAGGCGGATTGGCCTATGTTTCTTATGATATGCTTTTAACCGGATCATGGGATGAGCTTTATTATTTGAATAAACAGTAGTCTTTAAAGTATTGTTTAATCTTACAAAAATCCCGATTTTTTAAATCGGGATTTTTTTTTCTTTAAACAATCCTTAAATAAATGGCGCAAAAAAATTCAAAGAGAGTATAGCTAATGCTATAAATAATAGTTATATTTGGTGAAACAAAATTTTAAATCATGAAAAAAATCGTTTTATTATTTTTGTTTGTTTTTCATTTACACAGTTTGTTCTCACAATCAAATGATTGTACAACGGCTTCTCCATTTTGGTCTTTTAACAATAATACTTATCCAGCATCTCAAAATACAGTTGCACCAACAGGTCCGAATTATGGATGTTTAGGTTCTCAACCAAATCCTGCCTGGTTTTATTTTACAGTTTCTAACAGCGGAAGCATTATTATTAATATGTCGAATTCTGCTAGTGTGGATATTGATTATGTTTGTTGGGGCCCCTTTACCTCAGCTGCTGCTGGTTGTGCATCTGGTTTGACTGGGCCTACAGTAGATTGCAGTTACTCATCGTCTGGCAACGAAACATGTCACGTGCCAACTGCTATGGTTGGGCAATATTATATTATGTTGATTACAAATTATTCTAATCAGGCAACTAGTATTACTTTCTCGATAGATAATTCAAGCACAGGGATTATTACTCTTGGTGATACTTGCATTACGCATCCTTTTTTCAACTCTCCTTTATGTTTGAATGGAACATTGCAACTTTATGCAACTAATCACTTTGGAATGGGGCAAGGTGCTTATACTTGGACAGGACCAAACGGTTTTTCATCAATGTTGCAAAATCCTATTGCTAATAATGTTTCAGCAAATTCAGCAGGATATTATCATATTACCTATATAAAAGATTCTACATGCTACTCAACAGATAGCGTTTTAGTGAGCGTAGACACTTGTGGTTTAATTTCCGGAAGAGTATATGCTGATGCAAATAATAATTGCTCATACGATAGTTCCGAAAATTATATTGCAAACGCTCAATTAAAAATTTCACAAAGTAATAATTTCGTAGCATGGGCATGGACAGATGCTTATGGCTATTACTTTTTTGATGTACCTACGGGGAATTATACGATTGAAGTAATTCCTTCAGCTGGTTATTCTGTTGTTTGTTCTAATAGTATGGCAGATACTATAACCGCATCATTCCCCGCTAATACAACAGAAAATTTTGCAATAACTTGTAATGCAACTGATATTTCAGCAACCGGTGTTGTTTTGTGGGGTCAGGCATTTTTCCCTGGGCAAACAATTGGAATATACCCTCTTGTTGGTGTTTATAATCCTAATTGTCATCAAGGTATTGTTCCAGGAAGCGTGGTTGTGGTTTTAGATTCACTTGTTCAGTATACGGGTCCTTTAAATTCTTATCCCGCTCCTGATACTGTTATTACAGCAGCTTCCGGTGACACTTTGATTTGGAATGTCTCCAACATAAATAACATCGGACATTTCAGTTATTATGATCATCCATTTAATGTTACAACAAAAACCTCTGCTACGATTGGTGATAGTGTTTGTATTACTGTCATTGTTTCCCCTTTTCAAGGGGATGCAGATGCTTCTAATAATATTTTCAAACGTTGTTTTATTGTTGGAAATTCGTACGACCCTAATGAAAAAGAAGTGTACCCAATGGGTGCGGGGCAATTGGGGTTTATTCCTGCTTCTACTCCAAAATTGGAATACACAATTGATTTTCAAAACACAGGAACAGCTCCTGCTCAAAACATACATATTTTAGATACTCTTGATACCGACTTGGATATTTCATCTTTAGAAATTATTTGTAGTAGTCATCAGCAAACAAGCACTTTTTTACCGGGTAATGTTTTAAAATTTAATTTCAGTAATATTATGTTGCCTGATAGTACTCACGATAATCCTCACAGCCATGGCTATGTAAAGTATTCTATAAACCCTATGCAGAACTTGTCTTCGG